>JBEPZQ010000087.1:0-3778 GCA_041640755.1 Thermodesulfovibrio sp.
AAGTGCCTAAAAAACCAAGCATGGGTGTGCCTTTGAGAGAAGTTTGAATTTCTTTGAGATTGATTATGTCCACCTTAATTGGTTCAGGTACAGTGTATCCAAGACTTTTTGAGATAGAAAGAAGATTACCAATGAGTATCTTTTCAAGTAGAGCCTTTCTCTTTTGCCATGTTCCGAGTTTCTGATACTGCTCATAATTCTTTTCTTTGAGAGCAAGCCATGGGGTGAGGAAGGAGTAGGATAAAATTGTTTCGGTTATGCCAAAAGATACTTCTTGAAATAATATGTCTCTCTTTATAATCCTGTATTTGTCATTGAATAATAAAATTGTTTTACCGACCAAACTAAGATCATTTAGAAGTTTTGCTCCAGCTTCAATGCCAATTATTAAACATCTTTTATTAATATATTTGTATTGGACAAGCGGATATCTGTATTTGACTAAACCATCTTCATAATGTTGATGAAGAAGTATTTCATTAGGATAAAGTCCTGCAATTGCTCCACGTAAATCTTTGGATTGAATATCTAAACCGTAAGTGGGCTTATCAAAATGTAAAACCACAACAGAATTCAATATTTTATTATTTTTCATATTATGATTGTGCCATTTGGTGTCTTGTAATTAAATCCAATTTCATCATCATAATAGCAAGACTCTAAAAAATAAAATTCACCAATTCCTTTTACTGCTATATCTGTAGGATTAAACTGATAGGCATTCACAGATATGGAATTCATTGCAATTTTGCTTGAGAGTTCTTTTAACCTTCTTCTTCTTTCCCATCTGTCAAGGTTATCCTTAAAGACTTGCTCTATTTCTTCTTTTAATTCTGGGACATATCGCTCAACTATCAAGTTATACTGCTTTAATTCTCCTCTAAGTTCAGCTTTTATATCAAAATTATGTTGCTTTCCATTTCTGTCATATATATGAGTGAAATTTATCAAACATTCTGTTATATTTCTTCCTAAATCTTTACGCTTAAGCTCATTGAAATATTGCTTTGCTAATTCAAATACCTTATTTTCAGGAACTTCATTACTTTGATGGTTATTCAATATATGCGTAGTGGCATCAATAGCAAGCCTATCATAAACCATTGCATTAAATTCCCCGCTCGGACAAAAACTACTTTTTGAATCAGGGTCATATAACCTGACAATCTCAACCGTCCCCATCGTTTTTTCACCTTCCCTGTTACACCTGCCTGCAACTTGAATAATTGCGTCCAATGGTCCAAAGTCACGAATAACATAATCCATATCTATATCCACACCCGCTTCTATACACTGCGTAGTGATCACTAAAGCGCGCTCAGAATTTTTTATCTTTTCTATTCTACTTAACCTTTGTAAAGGAATCACATAAGACGAAAGAAAATAAGGCTCCCTATCACCTGCACTTTCTTTAAGGGTTTCATAAACCTTTCTAGCTGAATCTCGGGTATTAAGAACAATCATGATTTTCTTTTCAGTCATTTCAGGAAGTCTGTTTTTCATTTCACAGATGAAATCTTCTATACTTTTAATTTCTTTATGTTTTAACAACAATTTATATCTTGATAATTTTTCAAAATATTTAATAGGAGCTGGCACAAGTTCTATCGCTCCATCTATAATTTGAGGTTGTGTCGCAGACATAAGCAATATATAGCTTTTGCCCACATTAGTTATATATTTAATAAAAGTGGAAAATGGATGCCAAAGACGTGGAGGCATAGCCTGTATCTCATCCATAATAATTATGCTATTAAAAAGGTTATGGAATCTCATAAGATTTTTCGGTTTAACGCTGAATATAGCGTATAAAAGCTGGTCAAAGGTTGTCATTATTATCTGAGATTTCCAAATATTGATAAAGAACTCCGCAGTATTTGGCTCATATCCATTAAACTCAAATGATGATAAAGAATGAGTTTTCAGAAACACTTCTTCGTTTGGGCTATCAAGGAATTTCTCATATTCTTTAGCAGATTGGTCAATGATTGAGAGGAATGGCAGAGCAACAATAATTTGGGGAGTAAAACCAAAAGTATCCTGTATTTTATTACGTAGTTTGATTGCCCACGAAGCGGCTAACAAAGTTTTCCCCATTCCAGTCGGCAAAGTAAGAGAATACAGACGATTATTTAAATTCAGATTATCCAACATTTCCATAATTTCTTTGTAAGCCTTTTCCCTATCTAGACTTATTTTTGTCTTCTTATCTTTGAAAACAGTTGCTTTATATTGATCTACGACATTTGACGAAATAAAAATAGATTTTCTCTGATATAATTCTTTATTTTTAACTGCAAGGTATGCCTTGTCTGCTTCCAATAGTATTGAATAGACAAATAATATCAATAGCCTTAGTTCTATTTTTTGTTCCTCAGACAGCCTTGATATATCTGAAAATAAATCCTCAATACCACAATCGATTTCAATAGGATTTAATAAACTTATATCGCCTGATAAACCCACATCTTGAAAAATCTTAAGTTTAAGAAACTCTTGCTTAAAGGCTTTTAATCGGTCTACCATTGCAGAGTCGTTTGGCAGGTCTCTCTTCAATTCTGAATGGTGTTTTAAAATAGCCAGCAAAGGTGCTAAAGCAATAAATGAATTTAAATTATTCTCCTCGCAATAGGTTAGAAGAGGCTTATATGCAAGAATAGTTGATAAACCAGTATGTTCGTGCTCTCCATTTGGACCTTTACATCCAGTTTCTAATCTTTTTTGAAAGTAGGTAGTTGCTTTTCCGAGATCATGAAATAAAGCGGTTCTTTCAATAAGACCTTTTAAATGCTTTTGGGTGAGGCAAAGGGTTGTAAAGTTAACTTCTTTCTTTTGAAGAAGTTCAACGGCAATTTCTGCAACCTGAGCAAGATGTTTCTCCAGTGGTAAATCAGGATGAGATTTGATGTTAGAAAATTGGCACATATTTTTCCCATTTAGGAATATTCAGTATATTCTTAACATTCTTAAGTGGTACTGCACCACCATCAAGATTTACAGTAAAAATTGCATGTTCAAAATCTCTCGGTGGTTTAATTCCCTTTAAACCTTCAAATTCTGTTATTCGCAGTTTGCTCTCTTGAGGCAGTTCATTAATTTTTTTAAAGTCCAGTTCTCCATGAACCCCTCTAATAAAAGCTCCTCTTACTTCACAATCAATGCCTTCTTTCAGTATTCCATCAACAATTTCTGAGACTTCGAAATCTGTGCTTGCTATAAATTGTGCAAGTCCGAGATAAGGAGTGAAAACGGGCTTTTGCTCAAGCATAATCTGACGAAGCACAGGAAGTATTTTATCATCACAGTTCCCCACATCTTTTTCTACAACATATATCTTGTATTTTGGTTCTACTATAACCTCTACAGATGTTCTTGAAGAATCTTTGTTTGCTGCACTTCCCGGAAAACCCTGTCGTGTCAAATATGGTATGGAAACTGTGCGATATTTACTACATATCTCTACACCACATTGTATCCTCTGATAAAGTCTTAAATCGTCTTTTTCGATACCTAAGACCGAGCCAATAAAGCCAATTATTGATGTTTTTGTTGGACAAGGCTGAGTCAAACGATAAACATTTGTATACGGTGCACAGAAGTGTGCGAACCTCCCCTTCATCATAAATGATAAAACATTCAAGGTTATACTCCTTTAAGTTTTTTGTAAGCCTCTTCAATAGCAGATTTTGAATCTGCAAAAGCAGGATTTTCTAAAAGTTTATTTAAATCTTCTTTAGATAAATCACTGTTGATACTTAAAATCTTTTGAGACTCACAA
>JBEPZQ010000087.1:3788-7364 GCA_041640755.1 Thermodesulfovibrio sp.
ATTACTTTAATTCCTTCCAATGCTTTTTTTGCTTCATCATTGAGGATTATATTATCAATGTCTACTGAGGGATCATAATCTATATCTAAAATTTCACAAACCTTCTCTTTTAAGCCATTATCAAATCCTTGTTTAAACTCCTCAAGAGAACATAATTCATTAGAGGCAAATTTAATAGTTTTTATTATCTCTTTTCTCTTATTAAGTTTTTCATAAAATTGTTTTAAATCAAGCTTAAAGTCATTTATGCTCCTGTAAGCTTCTTCATCCAAAGGTTTGCCATCTCTTTCAACAGGGATTAATTTCAATGTATTGACAAGGTCACCAAAGTGGAAAGGTTTGTTGTATTCAATGTCAATCAATAATCTTGGCACCTGATTTTTACTACGAGTGTGCCTGTCTCGGGTACCACGCCATAAAGCTTTTAAGAATAATTCATGGTCTTCATCAGTTAGACCTGTGAACTTAGCTGCATTCTCATTAGATATAGCACTTGTGGCAAAAAGTCCATACTCAATGCAATGAGTATCGCCAATAATTCCAGCCTCTTTTTCTTCTTTACTGCCCATAACACTGGTGATTTGTTTATTAGATTGAACCACACGATGTAACGATGTTCCAACTTCAATTTGTATTGGACCAGTAAGTGGCCCACCCAAAACATCTAAACTACCTTTCAATGCAAGCACACTGCCAAACATACGCAGGTCTATAAAAGCACCACATAAATATGCTCTTATAGTATCAATAATATATTTACGTACTGTCTCTGGATCTTCACCATCATTTACGATTTCTTTTATTTTTTTCTCATCCAAAAGTTTCTTCAAGGTTTCAGGGGTCGGTGTTTCGAGAAAGCTTTTGTACTCTTTTTCTTTTTTTAATCTATTGCCGACTGTTTCTTCTAAGTATTTCACGCAGGTTTTTAATTTGTTAATATCGAATAAATATCGTTCAATTCTTTCATTAAGAGTCACAGTTTCAGACTGATCTTCTCCAAGTTTTGTAACCAATATAGAATCAACACCCTTTTTTGTCCAGATATAGTCTCTTATCGACCTTTTAATGCACACATCGGTTACATCACATTTTTTTGTATATCTATCTATACGTGGTTCATTTCCATTGGGATCACCGTTTGGATTGCTTTTTCTAACCTCCCAGAGAAATAAAGTCTCATGCCTGTTTGACAAGGTAGTATTAGCCATTGTTATTTCCTCCTTCATTATTGATTAATATCTGTTTTAGATTCTTCTACTTTCTTTTTATAAATAAAATCTCTGCCTACAGCCCAGCCATGACAAAAAGATACTAAAGCTACACGGTCATTGTCACACTTGCCCCTGTCATAATAGGCTATTGCCCTTGTAAGTTCCTGAAGTCTCGGACTTGATACAATCTTTTCCTTGTTTGTTATATAATTCAGCACCTTTGGATAAATATCCTGCAAAATATCTTTGTAGGTTAAAGCCATAGTTCCAAGCCAATTGTAAGCGGCTAATCTACTGTTGTCTTTCTGCAAGTTTTCTGCATATGAGAATAAACAGCCTACAAAAAATGGTGCAAGGTATTGAGAATCCTTTAATAAAGGATGCATCTCTACAAACTTGCCTAAATCAGGCATAGCAGTAAATTCAAATTGCATATCTGGCATATCTTTTGCCCCCCTTTTATAATTACTTGCGTTTTTCAACATATGAACAAAAACCAGTAACGATAAAATATTCCCTGTGTAATTGGACAACGCATATTTGTCGTTATCATCTCTGCTGATTTTACTTGTTTTAAATGCAGATAAAAGATTTGAATAACAATCTTCTGCTATTTCATCATACGTTATATCTTCAGCATAGAAAATTGCTCTCAGGTAACGTTCTACTTCTGTTCTTCTTTTGCTCTTATTTTTTTTCTTTTTTTCCCATGAAGGATAAAATATCTGATAAAGTAAATATAAATCATCTTGAATATTCCATGAACAATTCCATGTCCTTCCTGTTAAAGACCACATATCATTTAAGTATTTATTAGCTTTTTCAATTACATTTGCTATTCGTGATAGTCTGCTTGGCAATACATCTGGGAAGATGATGTTTAATTCATCTAATCTTCTAACATTTTGAGATTTACCTGTTGTAATATAATCACCAAAGACAAATGTAACAGTGGCATATGATGGTAACTGCCCGAGTCTAAATAATAATCTTTTTTCTGCTGATTGAGTGTCTCCAGATGTGGTCCAAAGTGCCTTTAGATTTTCGTATAACCTTTCTTTATCTTTTTGATCCACAGGCATTACCTTGATAGATGGCAAAATCAGGCATTCATTACCACCTAATTTACGTGTCAATGTCTCAAGTAAATGCTGCTTAAACACATACAACAAATCTGAACAGCCCCGACAGAGTTTAAAGGCTGAAGAAGGAAAAGCATAAGATAGATGATTTTCGTTTGTTGTTTGATAAAAAGACAACTCTGCTGTGCTTTGCCACTGATCTAAAAGGGGTTTATTCCTATGACAAGAAGGGCAAATACCAACAACCTCAGAAAAACTCTTATTTTTAAACTTATCCGCACCTTTCTGAATACCTGCCCTTGTTCGTACAAATAATAAATAACGCCTGAATAATTCATATTCTCCGATTGGCTTATCATCAATTGTTAAGCCAATAAAAACTGACTCTCCTTGCTTTATTGAAGGGAACTTTCCTTGCTGACTTTCTTGCCCTTTAACCTGCAAATTTATCTTGTTTTCTTCACTTTTTATAATATCAATTATGGTTTTCAACCATTCTTTTTCCTCGATCTTATTAGTATCCCAAAATATTGGACCAGTTTCTTCAAAACCTTTATTCTTGCCACTTCCTTTTTGAATGCGACAATAGTCATTTAATATCGTCTGCAATGGAGCGATCAAATCATCAACAGAAAAATCACCTTTTTTAGAGTAAATCTTATGAGGAGTATTTCTGCTCTTATCACTTTGTGCTCCACCAGAGCCTTGCCAAAATAAATGACTTGACCAATCAGATAAAGCACCTATTTCAATATAATCTTTTACCTCGCAAGTTTTGTTTATCGTATCAACATTAATAAATAATGCATATTTACACTTATCTTTCGGCTTAGCATCTGCGAGAAGGCCAATAGCATCCTTAGAAGCATTTAGGATCAATTCATCATGAAAGTCCATCCATGATTTATCAGGCGACAATAAACCAATAGAATGCAAATATAATTCAGTGAGTTGTTTAATGTCTTTAATCATTCATCCCTCTGTGCTCATAAAACCTTAGTCGATTCCTATCCATTTTACCAAAAAATGGGGGGCATATCAAGAACCCTGTCCCTGCCTGTGTTGCTTCTACACGAGTTTCAACATCATTTGCTTTTAACTCTTTTTCATTCATTGTTGTTAAATCTCCTTTTTAAGTTTTTTAAAATGCTCTTATTACACTCTTGTCCAAAATAAATTTTTTAAAAAGCTCCGATCTGGGTAAAATAGATAAACATTTAGCTTAAAATTAAAGACCCAGATCGGAGGTGTATATGAATAAGTATAGCAGTATTTTCAGTCAA
>JBEPZQ010000088.1:0-7317 GCA_041640755.1 Thermodesulfovibrio sp.
GATAAGAAATCTTTTATTTTTAGCCTCAGATATCTTTTCAAGAAGCTTTTCAATATCTACAGGCTTTTGTAAGAAATCCATTGCACCTTCTTTAATAGCCTCAACTCCTGCTTCAACACTACCATGACCAGTCAAAATAATTATCTGTAAATCAGGATGTTTACTTCTTATCTCCTTCAAAACCTCTATTCCGCTTTTCCCTGGCATGACAAGGTCAAGAATAATAGCATCAAAATCCCTCTGATCAGTTTTTTTAATTGCTTCATCACCACTTGTTGCAGTTTCTAATTTAAGTCCTCTCATTCCAAGCCTTTGTGAAACAACCTTTAAAAACTGTTCCTCATCATCAACAAGTAAAACATTCGCCTTCAGTTCTTCATTTGTCATTTAAATTCCCCCCTTTTTTGAATTTTTTCTCTAACTCTTTCTATTTTTATTATAAGCTCTTTCAGGTCAATTGGTTTAATTATATATTCCAGTGCTCCAAATTTCAAAGATTCTTCAATATAATTGACATTTCCATAAGCTGTAAGCATTATCACCTCAATTGTAGGATTAACTTTTTTAATCAATTTAAGAAACTCTGTGCCATTAATTTCTGGTATGTTAATATCAAGTATAACAAGATGAGGGCTATAACTATAAATCAAAGGCATTGCTTCCACAGCTGAAGTGGCAACTCTAACATCATAATCCCTCATGGAAAGTCTCTCAGAAAGAGTAGTAACAAAATCAACCTCATCATCAACAAGAAGAATTTTCAATTTCCCCATTTTATTCCCTTAAAGATTAATTATCGCTATAGTCGGTTCAATGCACTGATTTAAAACTGCCGAGCTTACTCCACCAAGAACAATATCCTTTAATGCTGAGCGTCCCTTTCTTCCCATGATTACTAAATTGTAACCACCCTCTTCTATCTCCTTTAAAATCTCATCCTTTGGAAAACCTAATTTGCTTTTTGTCAAAATTAAATTCTCTGAGATGCCTTCATCCATTAACATTTCCTTTGCTTTCTTTAAAATCTCTTCTGCCTCTGCCTCAGGGTCAATTCCCTGCCTTACTCTTTCAAGATAAAGGGAGACATTAATAACTCTGAAAATTGTAATTTTCCTTACTGCTGAAATTTTACTTGCAAGGCATGCTACATGCTGAACTGCCTTCATTGAATAATCTGAACCGTCCACAGGTAAAAGTATGTTTAAAGTAAATGGCTCTGGCACTTTCTGTCCAACAATATAGATATTTGCATTGTACAAACCATGTATTACTCTCTGGGAAACACTTCCAATAATATATCCTTTCCAATCTGACATTCCTCTTCTTGCCATAATTAAAGTCTGAAAGCCCTCATGCGATGCTATCTCTATTATCTTATTTCCCGGTTCTCCTTCTTCAATAAGTTTTGCAATGCTTCCCTTAAAACCCTTTACCTTTAAAGTAGCTTCATAATCTGTAAGAAATGGCATTATGTTTTCTTCAATATGTTTTGCCCTAATTTTCTTAAAAGTCTCTGACTGCTTAATTAATTCTGCTCTGAAATCAATATTTTTCATGTGTTCACTGAGATAGCCACCTTTCATGACATAAAGAATTGTAATGCCTGAGCCTTCAACTCCAGAAAGCAATGCACCAGCAAAATTTATTGCCCTCTTTGAATGCTCGCTTCTGTCCACTGGCATTAAAATTTTTTCAAATGCACATTTTGCCATAATTCATACCTCCGTATATTAGTAAAACAGCAAAAGCCATAAATTTGCAATTGCAACACTTATAACCATATAAGGGAATGCATACTTAAAAAATCCGAAAAAGCTTATTCTATGCCCAGCACTCTCTGCAATTCCGATCGTAACAACATTGGCTGAAGCACCTATAAGAGTTCCATTGCCTCCAAAGCATGCTCCCAATGCCAAAGCCCACCAAAGAACATTGCTCTCTGCACCAGGAATTACCTTTGTAAGATAAGCAACAATTGGAAGCATTGTAGCTGTAAACGGAATGTTGTCAACAAATGCGCTCATTATTGCTGAGACCCATAGAATAAGACATATAGCAAGAGTTAAGTTACCTTGAGAGAGATTATGAACCCAGTCTGCAATCACTGCCAAAAGCCCTGCTTCCTCAACTGCTCCTACTATGATAAATAAGAATATGAAAAATAGCAATGTGGGCCATTCAATGTCTTTTTCAATAAGCTCAAGCATCTTTACTCTTTTTGTTACAATCGCGTACATAAATAAGGCACCTGCTCCAAAAAGAGCTGGAATACTCACTTCCATATGCCATATACCATGTGTTGCGAAAAAGAAAACAACCACAGCCATTCCAACAAGTCCATATCCAAGAAGAACCTTATCTGTTATTTTGTATTCTTCCCTTAAATAGCTTATAAATGCATTTATATCCTCTACCCTGCCTTTTTTATATTCCTTTGAATAGAAAAACTTATTGTAAAGAAATAAAGCTACAAGGGAAATTGCTACAGGGATTGTTAAGTTATATACAAACTGCATAAATGTAAGCCCGGTGTAAGAGCCAATCATTATGTTTGGTGGGTCACCAATCAAAGTTGCTGTTCCACCAATATTTGATGCCATTATACCGGGAATTAAAAGGGAAAGGGGATTAATCTTAAGGGCAATTGCAATCTCAATAAGCACTGGAGTGTAAAGAAGCATTGTTGTAACATTATCAAGAAATGAGGAGGTAACTCCTATGAATATGCATGAAATAATTGCAAGGGTCATTACATTTCCCTTTGCGATTTTGTATGACATGTATGCACACCACTGGAATACTCCTGTGTGTTTCAACACTCCAATAATTATCATCATTCCCATTAAAAGAAAGATAACATTCATGTCAATGGCTTCAATTGCTCTTTCAAAGGAGATAATATGATACTCCGGATTTATTGTTCCGATTGTGTAGGTTAAAATGAGCATTGTTGCAGCACCAATCATGGCAGCAACTGTTCTGTGAAGAAGTTCAAAAGATATTAATACATAGGCAAGAAGAAATACTATTGTTGCAATCCAGAAAGCAGGACCTAAATGACGCTGAAAAATTATGTCTTTATTTAAGTAAAACTCATTACCCTTTACTGCGAAATCATCTTTTTTAAACTCAACGGTTGTTTTCTTGTAAGAGCTTTTTAAAATCTCAATCTGAATCTTCGCATTGTCAATCGTTCCCTTTGGTAAGTAAAACTGAATCTGAAATGTTCCATGAGATGAGGTGACGGTCTTATCAATTTCTTTATGGTCTGCAATTATCTTATGAGGCTTTCCATTAACAAAAAGGGATATCTCAGCCTCTTTCACTGGCTCCTTATGGGGATCAAGAACTGCTCCTGAGATAAAAAATATATCAAAATCTGCAGACTTTTCCTCAGCAAAAGCAGAGACATTGAAAATTATAAAACAAAACAGCAAGGACAAAATTATCTTTTTCATGAGTCCTCCTTAAATCTTCAGTTTTTTCTTTTCACAATCAATAACTACATAACATTCATCTGGAACAATGTAGTTTTCCTCTGGTCCGTGAACCTGAATTCCTGAGATAACTGCATAGTCAGCCTTTTTCTGATCCACGACCTTTTCAATGATGTGTTCTAAATCTTCAACAATTGCTTTAAGCGTAATCTTTGTTAAGGTGAGAAGGTCAGGAACCTCTCCATATTTAAGCTCTCTGAGAATCCTTCTTTTTAAAAGACTCTCTTCAATGTCATCCTCATCAAGCCTTATATTGATTTTTCCACTTGAAAGCTCATTAAGAAAAAGGCATAAGGCACCGCAAGCATGCGATTTTTCAAGTCCTTTTCTTTTACAGACTCCCATATTCTCATTTTCATCAATGGCAATATGGGAGAAGGCATAAAAAACATACCTTTCCTTTCCCTCAACCTTAGGTGCATGACTTATAAAAGCTTTCATGCCAGTCTTGCCGGCTGTGAAAAGACCGGCAAGACTGGAGAAATTGAAAGCCTCTCCCCACATTCTTTTTACATGACTTCTAACTGTCTGACAAATCTCATCTCTGCATACACAAACCGATGCAATTGCGTTATCATCAGTAAAGCCAAAATCTTTCAGAACATCGTATGACTTTTTTAAAAAATCATACTCTTTATAAAATCTACCAAATATCCTTTCTAAAATAGGCTTTATAACCATAGCCTACCTCCTATTTCAAAAGTATTGGCATTCCCAAAAGGGGCCATACTGTGACAAGAAATACTGCTAAAACCAATATAAGCACAATACTCATGATAATTCCATGCTTGAAAAACTCTCCTGTTGTAAACTGCCCCGACTGATAGGCTATTGCATTAGGTGCTGCTCCAATCAGTAGTACAAATGGCATACCTGCTGTAACAAGGGATGCATAAAGTATTACATCTGGTGCAACTCCAAGATAATTTGCAATAACAAGAGAAACAGGAAGTGAAATAGCAATAGCTGCAACATTCATTATGAAGTTGGTCATTAGAAGAACAAATGTTGCTATACCAAGAACAAATATAAGCCATGGAGCATTCTGAAACATTACAAGCCAGTTAACAGCAAGCCACTGTGCAGCACCCGTTTTCCATAGACAAAAACCTATGCTCATTGCACCACTGAAGAGCAAAATAATGTTCCATGGAATATCTTCAAGCTCTTTAATTGTAAGAACGCCAGTAAGGAAGAAAAGCAATGTTGAACATAGCATTATTGCAGAACGATCAAGTGGTTTAAGAGCTGGAACAAATGACTGAAGCGACATTACTACAATAACTGCAAGAACACAGATTATTACAAACTTCTCCTGACCTGTCATTGGACCAAGGTCTTTCATCATAGTTTTTACTTTCTGTTTTAATCCCGGAATAACGCTTTTCTCGGGTCTGAGGAAAATCATCAAATACAACCAGATGAGAAAAACCATTATCCATCCAATTAAAAACATATATTTTGTTAATTCAAAAAATCCAATGTCTCTTCCTGTAAACTCTTTAAACATTCCAGCTGCTGCAGGACCTCTTGCAGCACCTAAAAATGTAACAATACTTCCCGCACCAGCTGCATAAGCCATTCCAATGAAAAGCGCCTTTCCAAACTTAGTGGGCTTATCCCCTTCTCCATAGAGTGCATTTATTGCAAGAAGTATTGGAAACACTGTAGCTGCTGCGGCAGTATGTGCCATAAGATGAGCTAATGCAGCTGTTACACACAAAGCACCAAGAACAATCATGCTTGTTCTTTCTCCAACAACATTGAGCATATTGTATGCTAAACGCTTTGTAAGTCCTGTTCTTGTAAATGCAAGTCCGACAACAACAGAACCAAAAATGAACATAACTGAAGGATCCATAAAATCACGAAATGCATCCTTTGCTGAACGGATTGCAAAGAGTGCTTGAAATACACCTATTGCTATACTTGTAACACCTATTGGCACGACTTCAAATACCCACCATATACCAGCAAGCATAAAAAGCGCTATAGCACCCTTAGCTTCTTTTGAGAGGGGAAAATGCTTTCCCATCGGATCAACAGCATCTGGCCATGCTGGGGAAAAATAGATTCCAAAGAAAAAGGCAAGTCCCAGAAATATAAAGAAGATTCTCTTCCAAGGAATTTTTCTTTTTTCCTTTGCCACATAAATTTCTGGTGGTGGTTCAGGTAAACCTTCTGGTCTTTTTTTCTCTGCCATCTCCTCCTCCTATTCCTTAATTATTTCCTGTGAAATTGCATCAAATACTTCAACCATTCTTACAATGCCCACAAACTTCTTTTTGTCCTCAATCACAGGTAGCACAGGCAGTTCAAAGTGAATCATAAAGTAAGCAGCCTTTGTAACAGGGTCAGAGGGGTCAACAAAATGCTTTGCAGGAACCATTATTTCGCTAACAGGCTTCTGGGCAAGTTTTTTAGACTCTTGAGTGAAAAGACTGTCCCAGACAATTGTTAATCCTGTTTTTTCCTCTTCTGGAACCTGTGCCTTTGCAGGTGGCTTAAGAAAAGAAGGTTCAAGACCTTTCAAAATATCCTTGAGCGTCACGGTTCCTAAAAGATTATACTTCTCATCAAATACTAAAACTGCAAGAGGGTCTGTGTGCTTCTGGGTAGAAATAAAAGAAGCCTTCACAACCTTAATAGCCTGTTCAATGCTGAACCAGTAGGGAATATGAGGATACTCAAATATTCCCAACATGACATCCTTTACCAATTTTCCATCTGACATACCCCACCTCCTAAGGTTTATAATACTTTTCTCTGAAAAGCAATAAATAATTTATTTTCATCATTCTTTTTATAAAATCTATTCAAAAGAATCACTGTATCTCCTGAAAAAACTTTCTGAGTAAGATAAATAGTAGGCTCGCCTTCTGAAACCTGTAAACTTTGAGCAATCTCTTTGTTTAAAAACTGCAATTCAAAATAATTGTTCACACTCGTTATTCGTATGCTGTATTTTTTCTCAAAAAGGTCAATTATTGATTGATATTCTAAGTCTTCTTCAAGTATCTGAGGGCATATATTAAATGGAATAAATGACTCCTGAAGAATTGATGGATTTTCTTTAAAAAGCCATAAAACTTTTATATAAATTACATGTCTGTTTTCTGGAACATTCAACTCTTTACTTAAGTCTCCAATAGGCATCATAACTGTCTTTGCAAGAATCTGTTTCCTGAAAGCTGATTCATCTTCTACCCATAATTTTTTAAATACTGTAGTCATTATTAAACCTTCGGAAATATAATTTTTGCTTACAAATGTTCCCTTCCCTTGTTGTCTTACAAGATATCCTTGCCTTACCAATTCCAAAATAGCATTTCTTACTGTTGCCCTACTTACATTAAACATTTTGCATAGCTGCTCCTCTGTTGGAATCTGCATCCCCTGTGTCCATTCTTTGTTTTCAATTTTCCTCTTCAATATTTCAAAAAGTTGCATATACAACTTTTCATGCTCATCTCTACTAAGCAGTTCAACCATGGACTACCTCTTTGTCATATTGTTATAACAAAATAATATTGTTATAATGTAACATTGTTATTTTATTTATCATACTAACTATGAAAAACTTTGTCAAAAAAATTTTGTTATGAAACAATTAAAATTCGTTATAATTAAATTGAGCGATTTTTTATAGACAACCTCTGTTAACCTGTCATTGCATGATTGCCGTTTAATTGGTCTGTCATTGCACGCCTCACGGTTTATTTTTTTCTCTCATCCTAAGCTTGCAGTTTATTTTTTTCCGTCATTGCGAGGCATCCGTCAGGATGCCTTGAAATGACGGAAAAAATAAACCATGAGGCTC
>JBEPZQ010000089.1:0-7274 GCA_041640755.1 Thermodesulfovibrio sp.
CCCATAACTTTTTGCAATGTTATTACCAACCTGAAGCATTATGGTAGACTTTCCTATACCGGGATCACCACCGATCAGCACAAAAGAACCTTTTACAATCCCACCGCCAAGAACTCTGTCAAGCTCTCCAATGCCTGTTGAGATTCTGTCTGAAACTGAAATCTCTATGGAGGATATAGAGAGAGGTTTAACAGATAATTCTGTTTTTTTTGCAGAAGTTTGTGCATTATCAATCACTTCTTCAACAAAACTGTTCCACGCTCCACAATCAGGACATTTACCTATCCATTTAGGAGAAATATATCCACAGCTTTGGCATTGGAACACTCTTTTTAACTTGGGCTTCATGAATTAATGATAATTGATTTTGTGATTTTTTTACAAAAAATTGATATAATGAATTTAGAGCATGAAGCTCTATGAACCTCATGAAGAGGTTTAAATCCCTATGAAAGGGAGGTACGCCATGATTAGGAAAGTATCAGGAAAGGCTATGCCTACCTGCAAGTGCAAGAGTTCTTGCTAAGTGTCTCTTTACATGAGCAAAAGGGGGAGATTTTTCTCCCCTTTTTTTATTACCTATTGTTGTGCCATAATATTATATGTTCCGTGCATTAATAGTAGCTTTTTTCGTTTTATTTATACCAGTTTTAGTCTTTGCTGAAGAGGATTCATATTATCCTTTTATTGCTGGATACTATGCTGAAATTAATGGAGATGTAAACTCTGCAATTTCATATTATGAGCAGGCTTTAAAATCTGCTCCTCAGTCAGTATTCCTAAAAATAATTCTTGCCAATGCTTATCTAAAAGTAGAACAGATAGAAAGAGCAGAGGAACTCATTCAGGATGCCTTACAACACTCACCTGATAATATTGAAGCACTAAAAGTGCGCGCTGCAATTTACATTAAAGAAAAGAAAATCTTGGAAGCTATCAGCGTTTATGAAAAAATAATTGATAAGGTTGCCAACAAAACTGAAATTCTTGCAAAAATTGGCAATCTTTATCTATCAGGAGGAATGTTAGATAAAGCGGAAGAAGCCTTTAAGCTCATGCTTAAAGAAGATGATGAAAATATTATGGCATTACACTTCTTAGGTGTAATTTATATTGAAAAAAAGGACTTCAAATCAGCGAGCGAAACTTTTCAAAAAATCATCTCTATCAATCCCGATTATGAACCTGCATATACCAATCTTGGAGTAATAGAAGAGATTAGAGGGAATTCAAAGGAGGCAGAGTCTTATTTTAAGAAAGCACTTCAGATAAATCCTGAAAATCTTTTTGCCAGAGAGAGACTGATTAATTTATACATATCCCGTAAATCATTCAAACAGGCAATTGAAGAACTTGAAGCCCTTAAAGGACAAAAATCAGAGTCAGAACAGATTAGTGAAAAACTTGCAATTCTATATTTGCAGACAAAACAATTTGATAGAGCTTCAGAAGAGCTCAATTATCTTCTTTCAAAACATCCAAATGACCTAAATCTCCTTTATTATCTTTCATTGAATTATATAGAAACAGGAAAGTTTGCTGAAGCCGAGAATATTCTGAAAAGAATAATATCTCTTAATCCTAAACAAGTTAATGCCTTTGTTAATCTTGCAACCGTTTATCTGAAACAAAAAAAATATAAAGAAGCCTTAAATATCTATGACGAAGTTCTACAGTTTGCAGATGATGTGCCTGAGATTTATATTTATGCCATAGAAACTTCTATGGAGATGAAAGAATATGAGATTGCAAAAAATTATGCAGAAAAGGCTTTAATTAAATTTCCAGACCATGTTGATATTAACTTCCTATCAGGAGTAGTATTTGATAAGCTTGGAATTTTTGAAAAAACTGAGCAATTTATGAAAAAAGTTATCTCCATAAATCCTGAGCATGCAGAAGCTTTAAACTATTTGGGTTATAGTTATGCTGACAGAGGTATCAATCTTGAGGAAGCCCTCCAATTGATTGAAAAGGCAGTAAAAATAAAGCCAAACAATGGCTATTATTTAGATAGCTTGGGATGGGTTCATTTCAAGCTCGGCAATAAACAGCTTGCATTGAAATATCTTGTTGAAGCAATAAAATATGTGAAAGATGACCCTGTTATTCTTGAACATCTCGGAGATGTTTATAAAGAACTTGGTAAGTTTCAAGAGGCATTGAATGCTTGGCAAGAGGCTCTTAAGTATCATGAAAAAGAGATTGGGTTAAAAGAAAAAGTTGAGGAAAAAATAAGAAACATCAAAAAATTTCTTAAAAATTAATGCTTACTATTAAAACACCAGCCAAGATCAATTGGGTTCTTTCTGTTCTAAGAAAAAGACAAGATGGTTATCATGACATAATCTCTCTTATTCATGCAATAGATTTATATGACACTATGATATTTGATGATTCAGATAGAGTGGAAATTATTTGCAACATGCCAATCAAAATGGAAAATAATCTTGTCTATAAGGCAATCAGAGCTTTTCAAGACTACACAGGTATAAACAGAGGTATAAAGGTAACCTTAAACAAAGAGATTCCCATAGGTGCTGGATTGGCTGGTGGAAGTTCTGACGCTGCAGCAACACTGAAAGCAATTAATAAACTGTGGCAAATTGGATTAAGCAATTCAGAGCTTCAACAAATAGGAGCAAAATTAGGAAGTGATATTCCTTTCTTCTTCAATCTTCCCCTATGCATTGTTGAGGGAAGAGGTGACATAGTTAAACCCCTTGAAATTAAGAAATCTCATACTCTATTGCTTGTAAAACCACCTTTTAGTATTTCAACAAAATGGGCTTACAATTCTCTAACCCTCACGAGAGAATTGACAGAAATTTATGAAAAAATTAATAATAATATTTGGCAGTTGTATGAATTACTTGTTCGCGGGGATGAAAAATTAACTCTGTGGAATGACCTTGAGAAGGTTGTATTACAGAAATATCCCGAGATAGATAAGATAAAAAAAAGACTTTTGACTTTAGGTGCAAAAGCAAGCCTGATGAGTGGAAGTGGTTCAACAGTATTTGGTTTATTTAGTAGTAAAGAAGAGGCTTTAGCCGCCTCTGAGGCATTTTCAGGATACTGGTGCAGGGCTGTACAGACCCTTGTAGCTTGAAAAAAAATGATTTAAATACTTGGGGAGTCGCCAAGCGGCAAGGCAGCGGATTTTGGATCCGCCATTCGCAGGTTCGAATCCTGCCTCCCCAGTTAATAAAAAAGCCCTCATAGGAGGGCTAATTTTTATTTTAGGAGTTTGCTATAATGCCGAACGGAATACGACTGATTACAGGTAATGCTAATCCAGAACTTGCAAAAAAAGTTAGCGAGTATCTACAAACCCCATTAACAGAAACAACTGTTACTACTTTCAGCGATGGCGAAATTATGGTGCAGATTAAGGAAAACATCAGAGGCTCAGACGCATTTATAATTCAGCCTACATGCCCTCCTGTAAACCATAATATCATGGAACTTTTACTTCTTATTGACGCCCTTAAAAGAGCTTCAGCAAGAAGAATAACAGCAGTAATTCCCTATTATGGATATGCCAGACAGGACAGAAAAGTCCAACCAAGAGTTCCTATTTCAGCAAAACTGATTGCAAACTTAATAACAGTTGCCGGAGCTAACAGAGTTCTATCTATTGATTTACACGCAGGACAAATTCAGGGATTTTTTGATATTCCCGTTGATCATCTTATTGCGCTACCAGTTTTCTTAGATTATCTTAGAAAAAACAAGCTTGAGAACATCATCGTTGTTTCTCCAGATGCTGGAGGCACAGAAAGGGCAAGAGTATTTGCGAAAAAAATAGATGCTCCCCTTGCAATTGTTGATAAAAGAAGAGATGCTCCAAATGTCTCAAAAGTAATGCATGTTATAGGAGATGTGAAGGACAAAGATGCCATTCTTATTGACGATATGATAGACACTGCAGGCACAATAACACAGGCAGCAAAGGCATTATTAGAAAAGGGAGCAAAAAGAGTTTTTGCAGCAGCCACACATGGTGTGCTCTCAGGACCTGCCATAGAAAGACTAAATGATTCGGTATTGGAAAAAGTTATTATTACTGATACAGTCCCAATTGGAGATAAAAAGGAAAAATGCCCTAAAATAGAAGTTCTTACAGTTGCCCATCTTTTAGGTGAGGCAATAAAGAGAATTCATGAAGAAACTTCAATAAGTTCATTATTTGTGTAAAGGAGGAATGGAAGATGGAAAAATTTGTGCTACAAGTATCTAAGAGGGAGAAAAAAGGGAAAGGAGCTGCAAGACAATTAAGAAGAGAGGGATACATTCCCTGCGTTATTTATAAAGATGGCAATTCAACTCCTATACAGATTGCCGCAAAGGAAATTCTTCCCTTCATGAATATTGCCACAAAGGAAAAAATATTTGTTACCTTGAAGATTGAGGATAGTGAAAAACAGGCAATATTGCAAGATTATCAAGTAGATCCAGTTACAGGCAAATTATTGCATGTTGATTTCATGGAGGTTAGTGCCACTGAAAAACTCAGGGTTACAATCCCAATAGTGTTAATTGGAGAACCAATTGGAGTTAAACAGGACAAAGGTATTCTTCAGCACGGAATTACAGAAATTGAAATTGAAGCGATTCCAGAAAAAATACCTGGACACATAGAAGTTGATGTTTCCCAATTAGAAGTCGGGGATGCTGTGCATGTTAGAGATTTAAAATTTGAGGAAGGAATTAAGGTCATTTCTGATCCAGATGAAGTTATTGCAACAGTAACAGTTGAATCTGAAGAAGAAATAACTCCATCCACAGAAGAAACTGTTGAACCAGAAGTTATAAAGAAAGGCAAGAAAGCTGAAAAAGAGGAGGAAGAAGAATAACAGCTCTTTAAATGGTATTAATAGTCGGGTTAGGCAATCCTGGTAGAAAATATAGAAACACACGACATAATGTGGGATTCAGAGTAATTGATGAGTTAGCTGAAAAATTTGATTTTAGTTTTAGGGAACATGATGATTATCTAATTGCAGAAGGCAAAATTAAAGATAAAGATGTTATTTTATTAAAACCACTTACTTATATGAACCTAAGTGGAAGGGCAGTGAATAAAGTTGCAAATGATAAAATATTAAAAAATCTGCCTAACTCTTTAATAGTGATTCATGATGATTTAGATTTGCCAGTGGGAAAAATAAAAATTAAAAAATCTGGCTCATCTGGTGGTCACAAAGGAGTACAGTCAATAATCAATTCCATTGGCAATCATAATTTTATTCGGATTAGAATAGGAATTGACAAACCCTCTGATGGAGATATTTCAGATTATGTATTAAGTCCTTTTTCTAAAGAAGAAAAACCACTTATTGAAGAAAAAGTTTTACAAGCCACTGATGCAATTGTTACAATACTTGACGAGGGTGTTGAAAAGGCAATGAATATTTACAACAGAGGCAAAGCATGATAGTAATTTTTTTATTTATACTTGTATTTTTTTATCCCGAAACCTCATATGCATGGGGACCATTGTCTCATGCATATTTGGCGCAGCAGACTTTTAATTTTATCCATCTTATTCCAATTTCCCTTGTGCCACTTATAAATAATTACCAACAATACTTTATATACGGTAATTTGCTTCCAGATGTTGTAATAGGCAAAAAGTATCTTCCAGAAAGCAAAAATCCCCATTCATGGAAAACTGGCTTAAATCTTCTTGAAGACGCTAAAACACCCGAAGAACAAGCTTTTGCCTATGGATTTCTGACTCATCTTGCAGCAGATGCTGTTCTTCATAAGGAAATAAAAGACCTCAATCCTTTACAGCATATGATTTTTGAACTCAAAGCAGACAGGATGGTGGATAGACTATACTGGCTTCAAATAATGGCAATTAGTAAAAGAGTGAAAAAAGTAAGCGACCGATTCTTTGAGCAAAGTATAGTGGAATCAATTCCGACAATGAAAACATCAAAGAAAATATACAAATCACTAATTTTTCTCTCTGGTTTCAATTTCGGAGAATTGAAAGACTCTACTACATTTGAAAACTTACATGTTAAATCATTAAATGCGATGTTAGACATTCTTAATTACGGAAAAAATTCAGACATAATAAGAATGTCTCCTAATCACTAAAAGATTTGTATGTGTATGTGCATGTGTATGTGTATGTGAGAACAGGTGGGAAAAGTAAAAGAAATACCAACCAATCGCTGTATTTTTTTTAAATCTTTATCAATCACCAATCGTTTATAATGCTTTTTGGTTCTAAATTGAGTTATTATTTACAAAACCTTTGTTAATTCGTTATCGTGAGCGAAGCGAAGCAATCTCGTCTTTTTTATACACCGAAAGAGGGATCACTTCGGCTTGCTTCGCAAGCCTCGTGATGACGGAGGGGGTGTCATTGCGAGGGTGCGTTAGCATCCGAAGCAATCTCGTTTTTTCTCTCTCAATAAGGAACGGGAATGCCACACAGTGCTTTGCACTGCCAGCAATATCAAGATGGAGCATTAAGGAAGAGAGATCGCTACGCATACCTTTCGGCAGGTTTGCAATAAAACCCTTAATCATCCTTGCGATAGCACTCCCCTTTTCGTCATCGCAACCGGATCGCCACGCCTTCGGTTCGCTACAGTCTCGTGCCCGAAGCAATCTCAAAAATTCTCAAGCAGTACTTAATAACAGGCTAACAATGTTTTTATATAAAAATCGCTCAATTTAGATAAAATAATTTTTGCAGAGTAGAAAAGAGAGAGAAATTTTGTTATTAATGGTATTGAAATAAAAAAAGGGAGGCTTTTGCCTCCCTTTAGAAGAAAAATTAACTAAAATTACTTCACAAAAGGATTTGCGTAGAAGGTAATAAGAACAAATACGAGAACATAAATGACCAATGACTCAATCAATGCAAGACCTACGATGAAGAATGTCATAAGTCTTCCACTGACTCCAGGGTTTCTTGCGGAACCTTCAAGAATACCTCTGAGACCCTGTCCCATTCCAGCTCCTCCACCACCTGCTGCTGCACCAAGTCCTATTAATGCGCCAGCTGTAGCATAGCCGTAATAATTGAGCTTTGCTGGATCTGACTCAGCAGCAAAAACTACTGAAGCAGTAAGAACAACAACAAGAGCAGCAAAAAGAACTACAAAAAGCTTTCTCATTGATACTCCCTCCTTTCTTTTTTTATTTTAGTGATGCTCCTCAACAGCACCAGCTATATAAACTGCTGTTAATAACATAAAAACGTATGCCTGAAGGACGCTAACTAATGTTCCAAGAGCTAAAAATGC
>JBEPZQ010000090.1:0-7209 GCA_041640755.1 Thermodesulfovibrio sp.
TTCTTTCTTCTCTTTGAGTATGATATTAGCTACTATAGGCATAAGCTTCATCTATAGAGCCTCTGTAATAAGTTTCTCTTTAATAATCTCATTCGCCTTTATGTTTATAAGTGCCTTTTTCCCGCGAAACTTTCCAACTATAGACCCAAATTTAAAAAGCATATGGATAGACATTCATGCTCTGATGGCTGTTTTTGGCGTTGCTCTTTTTAGTCTTGCTTTTGTCTTCAGTATTCTATATCTAATACAGGAAAAGGCAATAAAGGCGAAAAAATTTAAAGGACTTACTGGAGTTCTTCCAAGTCTTGAGGTTTTGGATAAGATTAATTATCACTTGGTTTTCTGGGGATTTCCTATTTATACAATTGCTCTAATTGTTGGATTAATTAAATATCTTAGACTGCTTGGCTTTCTTTTTGATCCAAAGGAAATATGGAGCTTTCTTACATGGTGTGTTTATCTCGCAATATTTTATTTAAGAGTCAAGGGTGACTGGAAAAAGAAAAAGGCAGCCTATCTAACAATATTTGCCTTTGTCCTCGTATTAATAGGCTTTTTTGGAATAAATCTACTTATTGAAAGTTTTCACAAAAGAGTATGAGTATTATAGTTATCGGATTAAACCATAAAACAGCTCCTGTTGAAATAAGGGAGAAACTTGCATTCAATTCAGCGGACGCAGTAAAAAAAGCTCTGAAAAAGCTCACTCATGAGAAAGGATTAAAAGAGGCTGTTATACTGTCAACTTGCAACAGAGTAGAAATATATGCCTATAATGACAATAAAGAGAGCTCTTCAGAGGAGACAATAAAAAATTTCATATCTGAATTCCACAACATTGACAGAGAAGTCTTTGAAAAATATTTGTATATTTATAAGGACAAAGAAGCAGTTGAGCATCTTTTTAAAGTTGCCTCAAGCTTAGACTCTATGATTGTCGGAGAGCCTCAGATAACTGGTCAAGTAAAGGATGCCTTTGAGACTGCTCTTTCTGAGAGAGCTACATCCCTAATTCTCAATCATCTAATGAAAAGAGCATTTTTTACAGCTAAAAGAGTAAGAAATGAGACTCGTATAGGAGAAAATCCTGTTTCTGTAAGTTACGCTGCTGTAGGTCTTATTAAGAAGGTTTTTGATGATCTCTCCAAAAAGTCCATACTTTTGGTTGGTGCTGGAGAGATGGCTGAGCTTGCTTTAAGGCATCTAATAGGAAGCGGAATAAAATCTGTTTTTATTGCTAATAGAACTTTTGAAAGGGCTTTAGAGCTTGCTAAAGAATTCAATGGAGAGGCAGTCCAGTTTGAAAAATTAAAAGAACATCTTGCAAAATCAGATATTGTCATCTGCTCAACTGGTGCTCCCCATTATGTGATAACTGAGAAGCTGATGAAAGAGGTAATGGCACTAAGAAAACACAAGCCTATTTTTCTCATTGACATATCAGTGCCGAGAAATATAGAGCCATCTTGCAATGAACTTGACAATGTTTACCTTTATAACATTGATGACCTTCAAGATGTTGTTGATTCAAACCTTCTTGAAAGAAAAAAGGAAGCTCAGAAGGCTTTAAATATAATAGAGGAGGAGGTTGAGAAATTTTTCCAGTGGCTTAACTCCCTTGAAAGCGTGCCTGTTATAGTCTCAATAAGAAACAAAGCTGAACAGATAAGACAGGAGGAGATTGAAAAATTTAGGGCTAAATTTAAAGATTTACCACCTGAGCTTTTGAGCTCCGTTGATTATCTTACGCAAAGTATAGTTAACAAAATCATGCACTATCCAACGATTGCACTCAAAAATAATTGCGAAAACAAAGAATTATTAATATTTGCCACAAGGAGGTTATTTGGAATTGACAGTGAAGAGGAGTAGAATAGTCATAGGCACTCGGGGAAGTAAACTTGCCCTATGGCAGGCTAATTGGGTTAAAGAAAAGCTTGAAAGCTTTTATCCAGACTTGCAGGTTGATATAGAGAAAATTAAAACAACAGGAGACAAAATCCTTGATGCACCGCTGGCAAAGGTTGGTGGTAAGGGATTGTTTGTAAAAGAAATAGAAGAGGCATTGCTTTCAAAAAAAGTTGACTTGGCTGTGCACAGCATGAAAGATATGCCCACAGAAATACCTCATGGACTAAAAATATCAGCCATATGCAAAAGGGAAGACCCCAGAGACGCTTTTATAAGCCAAGATGGCAAAGGATTGAAAGACCTTCCCCAAAAAGCAGTAGTTGGCACAAGCAGTCTTAGAAGAACAGTTCAGCTAAAAGCCTTAAGGGAAGATTTAAATATAAAGATTCTTCGTGGCAATGTTGATACAAGAATAAGAAAACTCAAAGAAGGGGAGTATGACGCAATAGTGCTTGCAATGGCTGGAGTTAAAAGAATGGGTTTTGAATCAATAGTTACAGAAGTCTTCAGTGAAGATGCGATAATTCCTGCAATTGGACAGGGAGCTATTGGAATTGAAACAAGGGCAGATGATGACTTCTTGAATGAACTGATAAAACCTCTTCATCATTTTGAAACAGCTCTCTGCGTTCTTGCTGAAAGAGCATTTCTTGGAGTTATGGGAGGAGGATGCCAAGTTCCCCTTGCATGTCATGCAAGAATTTTAAATACAGAACTCAAAATAACTGGAATAATAGGCGATCCAGAAGGACAAACTCCTATTATAAGGGGTGAAAGGCTAATGAGTCTTAATAAAAGCCTTCCCGATGATTCCATTTTAGAGGAAGCCCAAAGACTTGGAGCTGAACTTGCAAGAGAGCTACTTGCACGGGGAGGAGCAGAAATCCTTGAAAGAGTTTACAAAAACGAGTAATCCTTTTCCTTATTGAGATAAACAAACGAGAATGCATCGCTCGCATTGACTACCTCTGTCCGTCATCAGGAGGCTTGCGAATCATCCCCTCCCGTCATTGCGAGGGACAAAGTTGCGAAGCAATCTCACTTTTTATCTTCAATAATGAATGAGATTGCTTCGCTTTATTCGCAATAACGAATCTATATCTATTTTTGTGTATAAACCAATCAGGACTGTCAATCTCTACTTATTCACCTGAGCCTCTTTTAATACGCTTGCCTTGTTCAGATATATCTCTTGGTGTTAAATTCTCTCTCTTTTTGTTATTTCTCTCGTCATTTTCTGCAACAATATCATCTGCATCAATGATTGCCATTACTTTTGCAGGGCTTGAAATTTGAATGTTGGTTGTATATTTTACAGGTTTCCCTTTGAAAACAAGGTCATATTTGGGATCCACTTCTGCAATTGGAACTGATAGAGCTTCTTTACCATCAACAAAAATCTTAAGACGAATAACCTTCTCAGCATCTATTCTGTAACGAACCTTATCAAGCAAACCAGGTCCCTTATTTACAACAGTAACAACCACTCTGTTGTAATCATCAAGTGAGATGCTTTCAATTGAAAGGTCTGGCTTGTTCGGATATTTCGCTTCAAGTTCTGGATCAACATCCCAGACATCTCCGGGAAAGGAAATTAAAATATTGCCATGATATTCACCTGATGTGTTATTTATTAAGATAACGACATATCTACCGTTTGTTTTTCTGATTTCTTCATCATCAACAACATGCCTTATTCTGTCAGATTTTTCAAGAAGCTCTCTTTTTCCATGATACCATGCTGGAGGCTTTTCCTTCTGTCCTAAAAGACTTTTTAATGACTTTAAAAAATATTCTCCACCAGTTAAAGGTGCATCAATAACAGGTACATACCTTATGAGGTCCCTTGTTTTTTCCTTTAACTTTTGCCATGCATCTTTGTCAGATTTCTCAAAGACTCTTTCATCGGCAAGTATCAAAAGGGGCGATGAAGAATGCTTCTTCGGATCCACATAAGTCATCTCATGATATACACTTATTATCCCGGGACGAGTAACTTCAAAGGGAACATAAAGTACATAGTCATCTTTACCTTTGCCCGGATAAAGAACAAATTTTTTGTGGATTCGAGCGTTGGAACCTAACCCTTCAGCATGAATAGTAGCTTCACCAATAAGAAACACAAAACAAACCACCAACCCAACAAACAAGCCGTACCTGCTCATTTTGTTTTCTCCTCTCTATATATTTTTAAAATCGCTGCTTAATTATATGAAAAAATCCACCTATTCCGCAATAGATTTTTTACTCGAAAAATAGGAGCAATAGATACTCGTCACTGCGAGCCTTTCTGTTGTGAGCGAAAGCGTTGCAATTACCCATATTGTCACTGCGAGCCACTCAATGTGGCGAAGCAGTCTTTGAGATTGGTGCATAGTGAATTTAAGATTTTAGAGTTTGGATATGGGTTGGGGTTTTGTTTGTTATTAAAGAGTATTGCCTATCATTACCAAACCATTTTGAAGAACTTTAGTTCTGAAGCAATCTCGCTTTTTCCTTCAAATAAGAAAAGGGATTGTCTCCCGTAGAGTCTATCGCGAGACAAAGAAATAATAACCTTTCAAAATGACGTTTAATGACCCCCTCAATGAAAAAAATTTATGAGCTTTCCAAAGAAATTGAAAATTTTGCAGAAAAACTTTATCTTAAAGCAGCATAGTTTTTAGTTGTGCTATAATTTATCTATGAAAGTGGTTACATCATCTGAAATGGCTGAAATTGACAGTCTCACTATTAATCAATACGGAATTCCTTCGCTTGTTCTTATGGAAAGGGCTGCATTGGCAGTGGTTAAACATATTCTTAAGCCAAAGATTGACTATATGGTGAACCCATTTGGTCATTGCGAGGCATCCGCAGGATGCCGAAGCAATCTTGTTTCGGAGATTGCCACGGGTACTTCGTTCCCTTGTAATGACAATTCCGAACGAGAGAGAAAAAGAGTTATTGTTTTGGCTGGTCCCGGAAACAATGGAGGCGATGGAGTAGCTGTTGCAAGAATAATTAAAAATAAAGCAACTGATGAAGAAAAGATTGATATAAAGGTTTTTCAGCTTTTTCCTGAAGATAAGCTTTCTGAGGACTGCAAAACTCAGCTTAGGATAGCAAAAAATTTTGGAGTTGAAGTCATTGAGGATTATCCAAGTAAGTCTGATATTTCCCATGCAGATTTAATTGTTGATGCAATATTTGGAACAGGACTTAAAAGGGAGCTTGAAGGAAGTATTGCTGATTTGGTTAATACTTTAAATTCTTTTAAAAGAACTGTTGTTGCTGTTGATATTCCATCCGGGATTTCTTCAGATACAGGAGAGGTTTTAGGTACTGCTGTAAAGGCTACTCTTACAGTTACATTTGGACTTCCAAAAAGAGGGCATTTGCTTTTTCCCGGAAGAGATTATGTTGGAAGGCTTTTTGTTGAAGATATTGGATTTCCGCAGGAGCTTTTAAATTCTGAAAAAATAAAAGTAGAGCTTATTGATGAGAAACTTGCACGCTCACTTCTTCCTTTAAGACCTGCTTACTCCCATAAAGGAACTTACGGGCATGTTCTTGTTATTGCTGGTTCAGTTGGAAAGACTGGTGCTGCAATGATGCCAGCAAAGTCTTGTCTAAGGGCAGGTTCAGGCCTTGTAACAATTGCTGTTCCTGCATGCCTTAAAGTTGTTTTTCAGAGCAAAGTTCTTGAAGAGATGCTTCTTCCACTTCCATGCAATATTCAAACTTTGTCAAAGCAAGCAATTCCAGAAATAAAAGAATTTTTAAATGAAAAGGCAGATGTTGTTGCATTTGGTCCGGGTGTTGGAATAAATGATGATACTGAGGAGATTCTTAAATTTTTACTTACTGAATCTCCATGTCCTGTTGTTATTGATGCAGATGGAATAACACTTTTAAGCAGAAATCCTGAAATTCTTAAAAATGCAAAGCCTGAAACAGTTATCACTCCTCATCCGGGAGAACTTAGCAGGCTTATTAAGATTTCAGTAAAAGAAATAGAGAGAAGAAGAATTGAAATTGCCCAGTCTGTTGCAAAGGAGTTTGGCACAGTAGTTGTTCTTAAGGGAGTTCCAACAGTTGTTGCCTCTTCAGATGGAAGAGCATTCTTAAATACAACAGGAAATCCGGGAATGGCAACAGGAGGCTCTGGAGATGTCTTAACAGGAATAATAGCATCCCTGATTGGACAAAGACTTAATGTTTTTCAGGCTTCAGTTTTAGGAGTATATATTCATGGATTGAGTGGAGATATAGCTTCAAGGGATAAGGGATATCACGGACTTGTGGCAGGAGACATCATTGAAAGCCTTCCAAAGGCATTTATAAAGCTTAATGAAATACATTGAAAGTCCAGAAAATTCTCTAATTAAAGAGATTATTAAAATCAAAGAAAAGCCAACAGAAAATATTTTCATTGAAGGATTAAATTTGCTGGAATGTGCTCTGCAATCTGAGTTTTCAAGTGTTGAAAAAGTTTTGACTACAAAAGAATTTTTTGAGAAAGAAAGGGAAATTTTTAAAGAAGTTAATGAAAGAGGAATCTCAGTCATTTTTATATCAGATAAAATTTCAAAAAAGATTGCAGATACAGTAACACCACAGGGAATTTTTGCAGTTGTAAGATATAAAGTTCAAAGCATGAATGATATTTCACATATTAAGCCTAATCTTATTGTAATTGCTGACAAGGTGCAGGATCCGGGAAATCTTGGAACAATTATTAGAGTTGCAGAGGCATTAGGAAGCAATGCAGTATTTGTAACAAAGGGAACATGCAATCCTTTTTCTCAGAAGACTTTAAGAGCTTCTGCAGGAAGTATATTTTTCATTCCTGTTTTAAAAGTAGAGACAGAGGAGATTAAGCAATTTTTAAATAAACATAATCTTGTTCTTTTAATTTCAGACCCGCATGCTGAAAAGCTTTCTTTTGAAGTAGATTTAAAAAAGCCTGTTGCAGTTGTGCTTGGAAGCGAAAAACATGGAGTATCAATTGAGCTTAGGCAACTGCCTCATATCTCATGCAGAATTCCTCATTTTGGAAAAACAGAAAGCCTTAATGTTGCAATAAGTTCTTCAATTTTGCTTTATGAGGTTTTAAGGCAGAGAATGATAAAATAATAGTCTAAATTATGCAATTCTAAAGTTTCATCCCTAAAATAGAGATAGAAATCCAATAATTGGTATAACCATTTGAAAATTAAGTATTTTTCGTTGTCATTGCGAGCATCCGAATGATACGAAGCAATCTCTTTGAAGGGGAAAAGGCAAGATTGCTTCCTCCTCGCTTCGCTCGGAGTC
>JBEPZQ010000091.1:0-7164 GCA_041640755.1 Thermodesulfovibrio sp.
CCTCTTTCAATTTTGTTTTTCTGATATGCAATATCAGAGGCAAAATATGTGAATGTGCCATCGCTTTTTACAACAACTCTGTCTTTATCATCTCCAAAGGCTGTAGAGCGAAACCATAAAGCTCCGTCTTTTTCGTAAATATAGCCCTTTGCTTTAAGAGTAAGAATAGCTCTTTGGACTTCACCTGTATGATAAAGCTTTTTCTCACTTACCCATTTATCAAAGGCAACTGCGAAATCTTCAAGGTCTTTTCTTATTTCCTGAAGCATTCTTTGATATGAATACTCCGTTATTACATCTCCAACCTCATCAAATTCCTTGTCCTTGAAAGAATCTCCAAACCTCTCTTTTATCTCCTGAGCAAGCTCATTTATATAGTCTCCTTTGTAACAATACTCAGTCAGCTCAATTTCTTTGCCAAAAAGCCTTTGATAGGCAATATAAACACTTAACCCCAAAAGTTCAACCTGTCTTCCTGCATCGTTTATGTAATATTCTGTCCAAACATTATAGCCTGCTTCTTTAAGTATGTTTGCAAGGGCTGAACCAATAGCAGCACCTCTTCCATGCCCAAGATGAAGTGGTCCTGTAGGATTTGCACTTACATATTCAATTTGAATTTTTCTGCCCTTTCCTATATCATGGACGAAAAATTTTTCACCCTTTTGAAAAAGCTCTTTGAGGGCTTTAAAAAGAAAATCTTTTTTAAATCTAAAATTTATAAAACCTGCTCCTGCAACTGATAAATCCTCAAACTCGTTCTTTTCAATAGCACTAACTATATCATTTGCTATTTCTCTTGGAGGCTTTTTAAGAATCTTTGCAAGCTCCATTGCAATAGGAGAGCTAAGGTCTCCAAAGGCTTCATTCTTTGGTACCTCAACCTCAATCTCTGAAACCTCTGGATAGCCAAGTTTTTTTAGTGCCTTTGAAATTTTTTCTTTTACAATTTTGTGCATAGAATTTAAATATAGCTTATGAAAAGAATTAAAGTCAAACTAAACTGTCGCACCACTGACGGGCATTTTGAAATAATTTAAGCCAAGGAGAGGCTTTCAGTTTTTTCCAATTCTCTGGAGTCCAAGGCAGTTGCCAAAGCTGAAAACATCTCTCTGGATGAGGCATCATTGCGAGATGTCTTCCATCCTCTGTGCAAAGAGCAGTAATACCAATAGGTGAGCCATTTGGATTAAAAGGATAAGTCTCTGTAATGTTTCCATCATCATCTACATAACGCATTGGAGCAAGTTCTTTTTGAATAACTTTTTTCATAATTTTCTCATCAGGGAAGAAAAATCTTCCCTCTCCATGAGCAATCCATATACCTAATACTGAGCCTTCCATTCCTTTAAGCATGATTGATGGCGAAGGAAGAATCTTTACAGTTGCCCAACGGGATTCAAATCTTCCAGATTTATTCCAAAGAAGGCGAGGTTGTCTTTCATCTTCAATTCCATACCAAGGAACCCATCCAAGAAGTGCCATAAGCTGACAACCATTGCAAACTCCAAGACTAAAGGTGTCTTTTCTCAGATAAAAATCTTCAAACTCATTTTTCAAATGCGAGAATTTTATATTTGCAGCCCATCCCTTTGCAGAACCAAGAACGTCTGCATAACTAAATCCTCCAACAAAAGCCACTCCTTTAAACTCCTTGAGAGTTATTTTTTCATCAATTAAATCCTGCATGCAGACATCCCAAGGCTCAAATCCTGCAAGATAAAATGCTGCAGCCATTTCTCTGTCGCCATTACTTCCTTCCTCCCGAATAATTGCAACACGAGGTTTTGAATTTCTTTTTAGTATTACTGAGGGAGTTTTCTCAGGAGTAAATGTTAAATGATATTTTGGACCTAACCTTGAATAAATTACTTTCTTTTCCTCATCGACGCATTCAGGATTTGCTTGAAGTCTGTCAAGCCTGTAACTTGTCTCCTCCCACAAATCCCTTAGTTTAAACATATCTTCTTCAAAGACAATATTGCCTTTACTTAGGATAATGACTTTATCATCTTTTAAAGTATGAGCAACTTCATAAAAGGGTATTTCATTTTCTGAAAGAATGGTTGCAACCTTTTTCAATTTTTTGCTGTCAATCTCAATTAAAAGGCCGGGCTCTTCAGAGAAAAGTTCTTCAATTTCGGAATAGTTGGAATCTCTCTTTTTGATAAGAAGTCCACAAACTCCTGAAAAAGCCATTTCAAGTAGTGCAGTAATCACTCCTCCATCTGAGACATCGTGTCCTGAAAGAATCAAATTTTTATCAATAAGAGACTGCACAATCCTGAAAGTTTTCTTTAGAAGCTCTGGCTCCTCCATATCTGGACAATCACTGCCAAGCTTACCAAAACACTGAGCAAGTGCAGTACCACCAAGTCTTCTTTTTCCTTTTGACAAATCAATATGTATAATTACAGACTCACCGGGCTTTTTTATATCAGGTGTGATTACTTTAGTAATATCAGGGCATGGAGCATAGGCTGAAATGACAAGCGTTCCCGGTGACTTTACAATCTCCACAGAGTCTCTATCTACCACTTTTGCAGCCATTGAAAGGGAGTCTTTTCCTCCATCAATTGCAATTCCAAGCTTAATCATTAAATCAGACATTGCTTGAGCAGCCCTGTAAAGTCTAACACCTTCGCCTGGAAGCTTTGCAGCCCACATCCAGTTGGCAGAACATTTTATGTCTTCAATATCTGTTATCCTTGCCCAGACTATGTTTGTAAGAGCCTCAGCAACAGAAAGCCTTGCCATAGCCTCTGGATTAATTAATCCTTTAATAGGTTGCTCACCTATTGCATGGGCAATTCCAGTTTTATCAAAATAACTCTGTGCAACAACACAAACATCTGAAACAGTAAGCTGAACTGCTCCGCAACACTGCTGTCTTACAATAAGACCTGTTACTGAACGGTCAACTTTATTTGTAAGAAAACGTTTTGAACCAACTGAAAGAAGTCTTAAAACTCTATTTAAAGCCTCATTTATTGTTGTGTCAATTCTAAGAGGTTCAAGTTTCCTTTCAATTGTTTGAAGCTTAAACTCCTTTTTAGGTATCTCTCCAAGAACATCCTTTAAATGATAATCAACAACAATCTGCTCTTCTTTGCTATCATAAACAATCAATCTTCCATCACCAGTTATCTCTCCGATTACTGACCATGGAAGTCTCTCACGCTCACAGAGGGATGCAAAAATTTTTGCATGCTGTTTTTTTATCAAGAGGGCATCATTTTCCTGATACTCAGCGCCCCATATTTCAAGCACAGAGAGAGTTTCATCTCCAAGAATAACTTTTCTTATATCAATCCTTGCTCCTTCTGGATAAACGAGTTCCTTAACAACATTGCAATTTCCACCTGCACCTTGGTCATGGATGCTTACAATTGGATTTTTCTTTCCAAGCTCAACACATGCCCGCACAACCCTGTTAAGCTTATTTTCCATCTCTGCATCACCACGTTGAACAGCATTGAAATCAAGCTCTTCAGCAAGTTCTCCAGAAATAACAGAAGAGGCTGAGCCTCCTCCAATTCCAATTCTGTAGGCAGGTCCACCAATTTTAACAACATACATGCCTTTTTCTGGCTCATCCTTTTCTGTATGCGCATCAAGGATTTCGCCAACTCCACCAGTAAACATTATTGGCTTTATCCACTCAATTCTCTCTCCATCGGAGAGTCTCATGCCAAAGGAACGGGTAAATCCTAAAATTACAGGCTCACCAAATTTGTTTCCATAATCCGATGCTCCATTGCTTGCCTCTATCTCAATCTGAAGAGGAGTGGCAAGATTACGAGGATATTTGAATGTTTTATCCTCCCATGGAAGTTCATAGGCAGGGATATGAAGATTTCCAACGCAGTATGCAGCTGTTCCTGCTATTGGGATCGCGCCTTTTCCAGTAGCGTGAACATCTCTTATTCTTCCGCCTGTGCCTGTCTCTGCTCCCGGAAATGGCGCAACTCCTGTTGGAAAATTGTGAGTTTCAGCTGTAAATATTGGATGATAAAGCCCTTTTTCTATTTTGAATCTGCAAGGCAGTCCGGGTTTTTCAGGTTTTAAATATGAGATTTTTGCTCCATAAATTGCACTTGAGTTGTCTTTGAAAGCAATGACTGAATTTCTGGGATTTCTCCTCAAAGGCTCTTTTACAATATCAAAAAGAGTTTTTTGAGCAGGCTTTCCATCTATTGTTAAGATACCTCTGAAAAACCAATGACGAGAGTGCTCGCTGTTTGATTGGGCAAGGTCAAAGCATTCTACATCCGTTGGATTTCTTTTAAATTTTTCCCTGAAAAGCTCAAGATAAAAATCTATATCCCAGTCATCCCATCCAAGCCCAAGCTCTTGATTTATTCTTTCAAGGGCAGTCCTTCCTTCTTCAAGAACGGGCACAATTCTTAAAGGCTTTGGAGTTATTCCGTGAGAAAAATCTTTTAAAGGTTCAGGATATGGACACTCTGTCATTCTGTCGTGAACGAGCTCTAAAAAGGCATTAGCTTTGAAATCTTCAATTTTTGGTATTATTTTATATCTACGAGAACGCTCAATGCGTTTGACTTTTTTCAGTCCGATATTTTGGCATATTGAAACAGCACATGTTGACCAAGCTGTTGAAAAGTTAAGACGAGGACCTACTTCAAATATAATCCCGTTGTCTGGCTTAAGGAAAGTTTCTGAGGAAAAGTTTTCGGTCTCAAAACTTTCAGTAAAAAGCCATTTAAGAATTTTTATCTCATGCTCTGTAAAAGGTTCTTCAGTAAGAATGTTATAACAAATTTCAGTTTCTATTTCTTGAATTTTATTTGATACAGAGCTTTTAACCCTTTCAAGGAGTTCCTTATTCTTGTATTCGGATAAAGCACCTTTTTTATAAAATCTGAAAATCACGCTCTTTTTTCCTTTATTATCAATTTTCCTTCTGCCTCAGCAATTATATTGCCCTCAGAGTTTTTTAAAATTGCAAAGGCTTCAATTAATTTTGATTTTACATGATTTGCATTGGCTTCAACAACAATTTTTTCTTCAGGTGCAAGGGGTCTTTTAAATCTTATTTTTAACTCAGCAGTGACTGTATTGTATCCCAATGAATTTCCTGCATAAACACAGGCTTCATCAAGTAAAGCAGAGATTATTCCACCATGAATAATTCCGCTCCAGCCCTGATACTCTTTTGAAAGAACAAGCTCTGCTGAGGCTTTTCCATTGCCATACTGAAAGACTGCCTTTAATCCCTTTGGATTAAGCTTGCCACAGACAAAACAGTAATCCTCAGTTTTCATCATTTGTTCATCATCTCAAGGAAGTCTTTGTTTGACTTTGTTCCTTTAAGTTTGCTGAGCAAAAACTCCATAGCTTCAATTGGGCTAAGGGTGCTTAATACTTTTCTGAGTATCCACACTTTATTTAACACATCAGGTGGCACAAGAAGTTCTTCTTTTCTCGTACCAGATGCGGCAATGTCAATGCTTGGGAAAATTCTCTTATCCGCAAGTTTTCTGTCAAGATGGACTTCCATGTTTCCAGTTCCCTTAAATTCCTCAAAGATTACATCATCCATTCTGCTACCTGTCTCCACAAGAGCTGTAGCTATGATCGTAAGGGAGCCTCCCTCTTCAATATTCCTTGCGGTGCCAAAAAATCTCTTTGGCTTTTGCAATGCAGTTGCCTCAAGTCCACCTGAAAGCACCTTTCCTGATGCAGGAGTAATGGCATTATAAGCCCTGGCGAGCCTTGTGAGACTATCAAGCAATATAACCACATCAATCTTTTCTTCAACAAGTCTTTTTGCCCTCTCAATGACCATCTCCGATACCTGACAATGTCTCTGGGCTGGCTCATCAAAGGTGGAGCTTATTATGTCAGCATCTGTAACCTGTCGCTTCCAGTCTGTTACTTCCTCAGGCCTTTCATCTATTAACAAAATAATTAGATATATTTCAGGATGATTCTTCTTAATTGCCTTGGCAATTGACTGAAGCAACATGGTTTTACCTGTTCTTGGTGCGGCAACTATAAGTCCTCTCTGACCTTTACCAACAGGTGTCAATAAATCCATAACCCTTGTAGAATAATCCGAAGGATTATACTCAAGATTAATCTTTTCAGTTGGATAATAGGGAGTTAAATTATCAAAAAGAGGCCTTGTGAGAATATCTTCAACCTGCTTTCCATTAACTGCCTCAACCTTAAGCAGAGCAAAGTATTTTTCATTTTCCTTTGGCGGTCTTATCTGCCCTGTGACAAGGTCTCCTGTCCTTAAACCAAATTTTCTTATCTGCGAAGGAGAAACATAAATATCATCGGGACTTGGCAGATAACTATAATCTGGGCTTCTTAAAAAGCCAAAGCCTTCTGGTAATATTTCAAGAACTCCTGAACCATAAACAGTCCCTATTTTTTCAATCTGAGCCTGAAGAATGGCAAAAATCAACTCCTGCCTTTTCATTGAAGTAGGATTTTCAATATTTAAATCCTGTGCCATTTCAAGAAGTTCAGGGATTTTCTTTTGTTTGAGCTCGGAAATAGAAACGCGCATATTATTGTTGTTTTCCATACAATTGTACCTCAAAAATAGGATTTTTAAAAAATATAATTTCTGATATATTTACTGGTGGAATTTTTTTCACTTTTTATTAAACTGGATATATCAATTTCCCAAAAATGTTCTTAGCAACCCTTCAGGAGGGTAAACATTGACTAATTTAAGATTACAAAATTTGCACAATTTTGTCAATGCCTTACTCCGTTTTTTTATAAAAAATCGCTAAATACTTAAGAAATCAGCAAGTTTTAACTCTTAATTTAATTGTACTTATTTTAGGCAATTTTTTTTAATCCTGTTAATCTGTCATCAAGAGACTGCTGTTTATTTTCTCATCATTGCGAGTATCCGAAAAACACTTTTTCGTCATTGCGAGCCTCACCGAAGATGAGGCGTGGCAATCTCTCTTCCTTATACCCATCCTGTGATTATGAGCAGTCAGAAGGACTGCAAAGCAATCTCGTCTTTGGCTTTTACGTCTCATGCCTTACTTTCTAACCCAACTTCATCAATTTTCAGCCTTTAAAAATATCAAAAGCTTTATAATTCAATAAGTTATATCTTTTTTCATTCAATTTTGTAGTCTAATCTAATTTTATTATTTTTGCTTATTT
>JBEPZQ010000092.1:0-7016 GCA_041640755.1 Thermodesulfovibrio sp.
CTGCTTCAAAGGTAAGAGTTTTGATTGAATCAGGAGATGATGAAACCACTTGGAGCACTGTTGGAGTTTCAGAAAACATTATTGAGGCTTCTTGGCAGGCAATTGTTGACGGAATTGAGTATAAACTTTATAGAGAAAAGATGAAAAAAGGAGAAAATTAAATGATTCCTGAGCTTAAATTTGATGAAAAGGGCTTAATTCCTGCAGTGGTGCAGGAGATAGACACTAAAGAGGTTTTAATGGTTGCCTATATGGATGAGCAAGCTTTAAAAATGACAATAGAGACAGGATATACTCATTTTTGGTCTCGTTCAAGACAAAAATACTGGAAAAAAGGTGAGACTTCAGGTAATGTTCAAGAAGTAAGGGCAATTTATTATGACTGCGATGCAGATTGCCTCCTTGTAATGGTTAAACAGCATGGCTCTGGAGCATGTCATACAGGAAACAGAACTTGTTTTTATAGAGAAATTCCATTGAAAAAAAATACTTAAAAAGGGCTTTTTGATATGGAATGCATATTCTGCAGAATCGCAAGAGGTGAGATTTTAGCAAAGAAAGTTTATGAGGACGATAGGGTTTTGGCTTTCCATGACATTGCTCCTCAGGCACCTGTTCATATTTTGATTATTCCCAAAAAGCATTACTACAATTTACTTGAGCTTGAAGAGGAAGATAAGGAATTGGTTGGGCATATTTTTCTAATAGCAAATAAGATTGCAAAAGAAATGGGATTTGATAAGCGAGGATTTAGAGTTGTTGTAAATTGTAACAGGGATGGAGGACAAACAGTATTTCATCTTCATTTTCATCTGCTTGCTGGCAGACAGATGCACTGGCCTCCGGGGTAATACTCCATGAATATAATCAACAAGGAAGTCCTCTGGCAGGGAAGATTTCTAAGAATAGTTTTAATATCTTTCATAGACAAGGATGGAAATCTTAGAAAATGGGAAGCTGTTGAGAGAATTCATAGTAAAGGTATTGTTATAGTGATTCCAATAACAACTCATCAAGAATTTGTTTTCATTCGTCAGTTTAGACCAGTATTTGGTGGATATGTCATAGAATTTCCGGCTGGGCTGAATGATAAAAAACAAGAACTGATAGAAGTGGCAAAGCGAGAGTTAATTGAAGAAACAGGGCTTATGTCAAATGATATTATTTTTCTTGCAGAAGGACCTGTATCCTCAGGGCTTTCAACAGAAGTTCTCACAGTATATGTGGCAAAAAATGTTACAGAAGCACCTGAGGATTTAAAAAAGCTTTACCCTCCAGATGATACGGAAAACATAGAAGTTTTTAAAGTCCCCCATGAAAAGGCTTTTCAATTTTTGGAACAACAAAGACTCAAAGGTGATTTAATTGACCTAAAAATATACGGATTTATTGAGCTTGCAAGGAAGTTTATTTAAAAAAGGGTAGAGCAAAGCTCTACCCCAAATGATTACTCAAATCTTATTGCCTGTGATGGGCAAAGGTCTGCAGCTTGCTGACAATCACATGTGTTGCATTTGTCTGGTCCAACAACCCAAGCCTTGTCATCTCTCATTTCAAAAACTTCAGGACATACTTCTGCACAGCTTCCACATCCTACACAAAGATCATAATCAACTACTGGTGTTGCCATAAAACATACCTCCTTTTTTGATTTATTTTTATAAATATACCAAAAAAAGTTAAAATATGCAAATATAGATTTTGAGGAGGTGAATTTATATGAAGGATAAGGTCTTATCTAAGGCATTGGAAGCAAAAGAGGCTTCAAGATTTATCGCTAAGGCTTCATCGGATTTAAAAAACAAAATAATCCTGAGAATGGCTGACTACATTAAGAGAGACAGTAAGCAACTCATTGATGCCAACAGAGCTGATGTAGAAAATGCTGAAAAAAAGGGACTTACTAAAGCTCTAATTGACAGGCTAACATTAACTGAGAAAAGAATTTCTGAAATGGTAAAAGGGCTTGAAGAAGTTGCAGCACTACCTGATCCAGTAGGCGAAATTACAAAAATGTGGCTAAGACCCAATGGAATGAGAGTTGGACGCATGAGAGTTCCAATAGGAGTTATTGGAGTTATATATGAGGCAAGACCAAATGTTACGGTTGATGTGACGGGTTTGTGTCTTAAGGCAGGAAATGCCGTTGTCCTTAGAGGTGGTTCTGAGGCTTTGAATTCAAATGTAGCCCTTGTCAATATCTTGAAAAAAGCTTTAAAGGATGAGGGAATGCATGAGGGAGTTGTAACTTATATAGATATTCCCCAAAGGGAAGCAGTGCTTGAGATGATAAAGCTTGAAGGAATAATTGATTTAATTATTCCTCGCGGTGGAGAAGGCTTAATAAGAACTGTCACTGAAAATTCAAGAATTCCGGTGCTGAAGCACTACAAAGGCGTTTGTCATGTATTTGTTGACAGAGATGCTGATTTGAAAATGGCAGAGGAGATATGCTTTAATGCAAAAGTTCAAAGACCTGCAACCTGTAATGCAATGGAGACAATGCTTGTGGATGAGGCTGTTGCAGAGAAATTTTTACCTGTAATGCTTAAAAGATTTGAAGATGCTGGAGTTAAACTTAAAGGATGTCTGAAGACAAAGGCAATTTATCCAAATGTTGAAGATGTTCAAGAAGATGATTTTTATAAGGAGTATCTTGACTTGATTTTGAATGTTAAAGTTGTAAAAGACATTGATGAGGCAATTGAACATATTACAAAGTATGGTTCAGCCCATTCAGATTCAATAGTGACAAAGGACTATGACAAGGCAATGAAATTTCTCAAAGAGGTTGACTCCTCAGCAGTATTTGTTAATGCCTCAACAAGGCTTAATGACGGTTATCAATTTGGACTTGGTGCTGAAATAGGAATTTCAACAGATAAAATCCATGCTCGTGGACCTATGGGACTTGAAGAGCTTACTTGCACAAAATTTATAGTTTTTGGAAGTGGTCAACTTAGACAATGAAAATAGGACTTTTTGGGGGCACTTTTAATCCAATTCATTACGGACATTTAAGGGGTGCTGAAGAGGTAAGGGAATTTTTTAATTTAGATAGGATAATATTTATTCCTGCTGGCAACCCACCCCTTAAATCATCAGATATCGCAGATTCTTTGCATAGATTTAAGATGACGGAAATTGCGATATTGGGAAATCCTTATTTTGAAATATCCGATTATGAAGTAAAAAATGAAGGTCCTTCATATTCAATAAAAACAATAGCTTATTTTAAAAAACTTTACGAAAGCCACACACTTTTTTTTATAATGGGTGTTGATTCTTTTTTAGAGCTGCGCCTCTGGCATAAACATTGGGAGCTATTAAAAATGATAGATTTTATAGTTATGTCAAGACCCGGCTTTAATAATTTTGAAGAATCAGAATTCATAGCCTGTAAAGAAAAAGATGGATGCTACAGAATAAAAAATTCTGAGAAAAGAGTTTTTTATCTTGAAATACTTCCCTGTGCTATTTCGTCCTCTCAACTAAGAGAACTGATACGTAGAGGCAAAAGCATCCGATATCTCGTTCCAGACAGATTAATGGAATACATAAAAGAAAATCAACTGTATCGGGAGTAGAACTATGAGACTAAATTTACTGCCCATCAATGAATGCTTTATTAACATGATACCCCTATCAAAGGTTTACAAAAGTCAAGCTATGCAGAACTTGTTACAACAAATTGCAAAAATTCCTCTTGAAAATACAGTTTTATTTGTCTATGGAGAAACAGGCACTGAAAAGGACTATGTTGTAAAAACAATCCTTAAGAATCAGCCTCAATCTGAAATTCTTAGAATTTCAGGACAATTAGCCAAGAAGGTGCAATCCCTAAAAAGCGAAAATATTATTTATCTCATAGAGAATTTTGAAAACATGGATTTATCTTTTCTCAGTGATGCCCAGATGAAATTTAAATGTGCTATTTTTATATCAGAGCTTGATTTTGAAATTCTCTATAAAGAAGGCAAAATCAACGAGACAGTTTATGGATTTTTATCTAAATCCCATAAAATTTATATTCCACCTTTAAGAGAGAGAAAACAGGATGTAATTCCTCTTGCTTTGTATTTCCTACAGGAAATATCAGATTTTTTAAAAATTCCGACTAAAGAACTATCTAAGGAAGCAAAGGATTTGATTGCTGAACATACATGGAATGGAAATGCCTATGAATTAAAACAGTGCCTTGCTAAAGCGTGTATTTTAAGCAAGCATAAAAAAATAACAACAAAGGATTTATTTGGTGCTTATGATGATAAGCTTTCAATAAAAAGCTTTCTGGATCAGAAAATTGGAGGTCATCTGAAGGATTTTGGACATATTAAAAACTCAAATCTTTACGATACAGTCATTCAAGAAGTAGAAAAAGCACTTTTTGCATTAGCGCTGAATGAGACAGGAGGAAATCAAGTCAAAGCTTCCAAGATTTTAGGCATAAACAGAAACACTTTGAATAAAAAATTGAGACATTATGGTTTGATTTAAAAATTATAAATATGTTATAAAAAATATTGTATTTGCTCCATGCTCTTCTTTAAAATTGGAAGGGCTTAATACCCATATGGAGGTTATTAATGACAGAAAATTTTTATGAACAGGTAGTCTTGCTTGTACCAACTCTTTCTGAAGAGGAAGTGCAGGAGGCAATCAAGAAAATTTCCAATCTAATTGCTGACAATGCAGGAGAAGTTTTAAAGGTTGAAAACTGGGGAAAAAGAAAACTTGCGTACAAACTTAATAAGCAGGCAATGGGATATTATGTCCTGTTTTTGTTTAAAGCCCCTTCTTCAACTATAAAAAAGATTGAAGACTTCTATAAGGTTTATGATCCTGTGTTCAAATTTATGATTGTAAAACTTACAGAAAAGCAGATAAAGGCTTTGCCTCCTGAAATAAAAGGCATACCTGTAGAAGCATCAGAGATAGTCTCACAGGCATAAAATGTTTAACAGAATAATACTCATAGGACGTCTTACAAGAGACCCTGAGATAAGATATACACCTGCAGGTGTGGCGGTAGCTACAGTTCCAATAGCTGTAAATTCCAGATACAGACAGGGTGAAGATTTTAGAGAAGAAACCCTTTTCATTGATGCTGTAGTATTTGGAAAACAGGCGGAGACTTGTACGCAATATCTTAACAAAGGAAGAATGGTACTTGTAGAAGGACGTCTCAGAGAAAGACGATGGGAGCATGAGGGACAAAAGAGAAGTAAGGTTGAAGTAATAGCCAACAATATAAGATTTTTATCCAAAAAAGAATCTGCGGATAGTCCAGAAATGGACCAGATTCCACCAGAAGAATATACAGATTTAGAACCATTTTAAGGAGGAGAAATGGCACAGGCAACACAAAAGAGATTTTTTAGAAAGAAATACTGCAAGTTTTGTGCTGAGAAGATTGAGTTTATTGATTACAAGGATGCAAAAATGCTCAGAGGTTTTATGACTGACAGAGGTAAAATACTATCCAGAAAGCAGACAGGCACTTGTGCAGCTCATCAGAGACAATTAACAAAGGCAATTAAAAGAGCGAGATCAATAGCATTACTCCCATATGAGGAAAGATGAGAATTCCTAAAACTTGGGTTCCTTATATAGCAAAAACAATAGTTGAAAATTTACTAAAAAAAGATATGATAGAACCCACAGTCCCTCAAGAGCAACTTCTTGAAGAAGCTGAAAAGCTTATTCTTGATGAGTTGATGGTTGAGGATAGATTAAACGAAGAGGTTAGGGAATTACTAAAAAATTTTGAGGGAGAGATAGAAAAGGGCAAACTTGATTACAGAAAGCTTTTTGAAATGACAAAACAGAGACTCGTAAAAAAGAGGAATTTAGTTCTATGATGTTGTCCGATGAAAAAATATCCCACACATCCCATGTATTGTTTAATGGATTGAAAGAAAAGGGACTTATAAAATTAAAAGTTGATGAGCAGGAAGTAAGAAGAGAAATAAAAAGAAGCTTTATTAATGCCCTAAAAAAGGGCGAAGAGATTGATGAGATAGTAAAGAGAAAGCTTCAATCCTTTTCCAAAAAGCTCGTTGAAGGAAGTCCTGAATGGAATGTCCTTTACAATAAGTTTTTTGAAGAGGAAAATAAAAAAAGATTTAGCCGTTAAATGGAAAAATTCATCCCCTCTGTTTCAGACGATGAAATAAAGAGAGAAAAGCAAAGAGCAAAAATTTTAAGAAAATCCTCATGGTGGCGTAAAAAGATATCAGCTGGTAGATGTTACTACTGTGGAAAGAGTGTACCACCAGATGAATTAACAATGGACCATATAGTTCCATTGATTAGAGGTGGAAAATCAAGCAAAAGTAATATTGTTCCTGCTTGTAAAGAATGTAACAACAAGAAAAAATATCTTCTTCCCATAGAGTGGGAAGAGTATTTAAAAGAGATTGATTCATCGGACCCTGAAAAAATTCTTTAATTTTTCTTGCCCGGTTCTACATGAACAATAACATCCATTACATCTGGAAATTCTCTTTTTATAATCTCTTCCACCCTTTCAGCAATTCCATGACCTGCTTGGACTGTGATAGAAGGGTCAACTTTAATTGTTAAGTCCACAAAAATTTGTCCACCTGTTCCTCTTGTCCTAATATTTTGACAACTTTGAACGCCTTCACAGGAGTTTAGTAGTTTCTCAATGTTAGAACTTTCAATAATAGCTTTATCAATAAGAATATCAGTAGATTCTTTAATTATACTGAATGCCTCTTTTGCAATAAGAACTCCAATTATCAGTCCTGCAATTGAATCTAAAATATAAAATCCTGATTTAATGCAAAATATTGCAAATATTATCCCCAGAGTTATAAAAATGTCTGTTTTAGTGTGAGAGGAATCTGCAATTAAAAATTCGCTTTTTAGCTGTCTTCCTTTCCTTCTTTCATATGCAAAAACAAATATATTAATAATTAAGGTAAAAATCAGAACAACAAATGCTCTCTCGTCTAACTCTGGTGTTTTTGCCTTTACCAGTGCTTCATATG
>JBEPZQ010000093.1:0-6924 GCA_041640755.1 Thermodesulfovibrio sp.
TTTGATCCCATTGAACTTGCAAGAATAATTCCTATGATGTCAAGAATTAAACTTACACAGGAAGAGGCTGATGAACTCCTTAAGGAGTTTGCTGAAAAATTAGGCACTGCGCCCATGAGAGTAGATGTTGAATACATAAAAAGCATACTTACAAAGGCATTTGGTGAGGAGCAGGCACAGAAGCTTATAAGCAAAATTGAAAGCGGAGCATCCGCCTTTGATATATTAAGATGGCTTGACTCCTCCTCTATAGCAACAATGCTTCAAAGAGAACATCCCCAAACTGTTGCAATAGTGTTGGCGCACTTGGAGCCAACGCAGGCAGCTGAGGTATTAAGTCAATTTCCAGAACAGCTAAAAATAGAGGTTGCAAAAAGAATTGCAAGCCTTGACCAGATATCGCCTACAATTTTAAGTGAACTTGAAGAAGTGCTTCAAAGTCAGCTAAGGTCCTACACTCAATCAAGAAGAATTGGAGGCATAAAAACTGTTGCTGAGATACTCAATCAGATGGACAGAACAAGCGAGGAATTAATACTCAAAAACATTGAGGAAGGAGATCCAATTCTTGCTGAGGAGATACGAAAGCTCATGTTTACCTTTGAAGACCTTATTCATGTTGATGACAGGGGCATACAAACAATTCTTAAAGAGATTTCAACAGATGACCTTGCAATTGCCTTAAAAATGGCTTCTGAGGAACTTAAACAAAAGATATTCAAAAATATGTCAAGCAGAGCTGTTGAGATTTTAAAAGAAGAGATGGAAGCCAAAGGACCTGTTAGGGTATCTGATGTTGAAAAGGCTCAGATGAACATTGTAAGAGTAGCAAGAAAGCTGGAAGAAGAAGGCAAGATCGTATTAGGAGGCAAAGGTGGAGAAGAAGTTGTTGTCTGATGAGATAAAACCCTTTGTACCTTTGCCTTTTGATGATTCATTAACTTCCCAAGAGAACACTGAAGAGGTAAAGCCTCAAATAGACGAAGAACAGTTAAAGCTAATCTTCGAAGAACAAAGACAAGCAGGTTATAAAGCTGGGTTCAATGATGGCTATAATGAGGGTTTTAACAAGGGATATCAAGAGGGAATTAATAGAGGAAAGGAAGAAATAAACCAGAAAATAAATGAACTTAAATCCGCAATTGCTGCATTTAAAAACATTCTGCAAGACCTTGAGGAATTTAAACAAAAACAGATTATTGCTTTAATGCCACAAATCTTAAAACTATCAATGAAAATTGCAGAAAAGATTGTTGCAGCTAAAATAAATCTTGAAAGGGAACTAATCATCAGTATTATAAAGGAAGCCTTAAATACATTGCCTGTAATTGAAGACAAGATTATAATAAAAGTTAATCCTGAGGATTACAAAATTGTTTCTCAAAAAATATCAGAACTCGGCGTTGACCCTCAGAAACTATCAATTCATCCATCTTATGATTTAAAAAGAGGAGACTGTAGCCTTGAAACTCAATCTTTGCAGGTTGAGGCTAAAATTGATGAAAAACTTAAGGAAATAGAAAATGCTCTCAATACAGTCCTTTATCAATAAGGCAGAATCATCTTTAGACAGTATTCAAACAGTAAAGGTCTTCGGAAAGGTTACGAAGGCTGTTGGTCTCATTGTTGAGGGAACAGGAATTAATGCCAGCATTGGAGATATATGTGAAATTATCAGTAATGACTACTCCGTTGAGGCAGAAGTTGTTGGCTTTAGAAATGGCACAATTCTACTTTCTCCCTTAGGAGAGATTTATGGCATCAAGGCAGGAGATAAAATAGCTGTTAAAGGTAAGCAAAGTTATATTGAACTAAGCGACAGTATTTTGGGAAGAATTATTGATGGTATCGGAAAACCAATTGATTATGGTCCAAGCATACATGGAAAACCTTATCCAATATACAGGGAGGCTTTAAATCCCTTAGAAAGAGAGATCATAAAAGAACCACTTGATCTTGGTATTAGAGTAATAAATGCATTATTGACATGTGGTAAAGGTCAAAAAATAGGCATAATGGCAGGAAGCGGAGTTGGAAAAAGTGTGCTTCTTGGAATGATAGCAAGATACACGACTGCTGATGTTAATGTTATTGCACTCATTGGAGAAAGAGGAAGGGAAGTTCGGGAGTTTATTGAAAATGATCTAAAGGAAGGCATTAAAAAATCTGTATTGGTGGTAGCAACCTCTGACACTCCAGCCCTTTCAAGAATTAGAGGTGCATTTTTAGCAACAGCAATTGCAGAGTATTTCAGAGAAAAGGGAAAGGATGTGCTTTTGCTTATGGATTCCCTTACCCGTTTTGCAATGGCTCAAAGAGAAATAGGACTTGCAGCAGGTGAGCCTCCTACAATGAAAGGATATCCACCAAGTGTTTTTAAACTCATGCCAAAGCTTCTTGAAAGAGTAGGTGTTACAAAAAATAGAGGTTCAATCACGGGTATATATACTGTTCTCGTTGAAGGTGATGACCTTACGGACCCTGTTGCAGACTCTGCCCGCTCAATACTTGATGGTCACATAGTTCTTTCAAGGGAACTGGCTAACAGAAACCATTACCCTGCTGTTGACCCTTTAAAAAGCGTTAGCAGAGTTATGAAAGATATTGTGGATGAAAAGCATCAACAAATGGCTGGTAAACTGCTTGATATTCTTGCCACATATGCAAAATACGAAGACATTATCAACATCGGTGCATACAAGGAAGGAACAAATCCTCAGGTTGATTTTGCCCTTAAAATGATTGATAGAATCAACAACTTTCTCAGGCAAAAGATAGAGGAAAAAGCAAATTTTGAAGAGAGTGTAAAAGCTCTCTATAGCCTGTTTGAATAAAAATGAATAAGAAAGCCTTAAATATGATACTTAAATTAAAAGAATGGGAAGAGGAGTCAGAAAAACAGAAGTTTGCAGAGTTGCTTTCAACCCGCAGAAGAATTATAGAGCGAATAGCAGAAATTGAGCGGAGATTTAACTTTCTCTCATTAGAAATTCAAAATCAAAATGAAATTTCCCAGCAACAGCTAAACACAATATATTCTGAAATTGAATATCTTTTAGAGCAAAAAGATAACTTAGTTGGGCTTTTAGAACAGATTGAGAAAGAAATAGAAGCTCAGCGGGCTTTGTATGAGAATGCCTTCAAAGAGAGAAAAAAAACAGAGACAATTTACGAGAGAGTACTGACATTAGAAAAGTTTGAGAAGGAAAAAACCGAAGAAAAAGAAATAGCAGATATCCTTATGTCCAGATACAGGAGTTGAAAATGCTAAAAAGAGCAGTCATATTAGGCATTTTTATCTTTATATTTGGTATAATGGCTGGCACTTTGATTGGACAGCAGACCACAACCCAACAGCCTGCAAATATTGAAGAGGAAAGATTAAAAATTCTTCAACAGGACCTTGACAAAAAAATGGAAGAACTAAAAAAGCTTAAGCAGGAAATAGAGGCAAAAATTAAACAGCAGGAAGAGATTAAAGCGATGTTAGAAAAGGCTCAGTCAGAACAGTTTCAGAAACTGGCAAAGATTTACGAGCAAATGCCACCAGAGGAAGGTGGTGCTCGTCTTGAACAGCTTGATGATGAAACAGCAGCACTGATACTTATTGCTATGAAACCCCGTCAGGCAGGAAAAATTCTTGCCAATGTAAATCCCCAGAAAGCTGCATCCATTTCAAAAAAGGTTGTTGCCATCAAGGAAAAATTATCCAATTAGGAAATATTTTCCCTATTCTTAGCTCCTTCATTCAATGAAAAAAGCCTGAAAAATCTTATCTTGAACCATTCATTATTTTGGCATGAGAGTTGTTTTTTTATTATGGTATGATGATAAGTGGAAACATAAATTTGAATTTGTTAATGAATGCAGACAATGTTGTAAATTTACAAACCAATTTCTCCAATCAAACTTCTGAATTTGATATTTTACTCAATGAGCTATTAAATGTTTTATCTGAAAACAAAGACCTCTTAGTGGACAACAAAATCAATGATCTGCTGATTAATAACAATCCTATGGCATTATTTGGAATAGCTATCTTGGGATGGGAACAAAATTTATCACAAATCTTAGAACTTCTGAAAAATTCTGAAAACAAAAATTTTTCCCTCCTTGATTTCATTAAATCAGGAGAAAATAGCGGTGAAATATTTAAGCTGCTACAAAAAATTCAAACAGAAAACAAATCAAATCCCAGTTTTGAAAAAATTGCAGACTTTGAAAACATCATAAAATTAAATTCAAAAAATCTTGAAAACACTGATCTCCAGAAACTTACTGAAAAGTTAACAAATCAGGACTTAAAATTAGCTGACGATAGCTTAAAAATAACAAAAAGTTTCAGTGCAACTGAGATTAAAAATGAAAACTCAGCCAATCTGATAAAACTCTTAAATGAAGAAAATGCTATTAATTTAAGCGATAAAACAACCAGCAATAATGTTAAACAAGAGCATCTTACTTCTCCTTCTAATACCTCTGATTTTGCACCAAAGCTCAATGATATTCAGACAAAAATTGATCTTCCAATAACAAGACTTAATGATGTGTCCAGCATCATATTTAAAGCTGTCTCAACTTCGCAAAAAAATCTCATTGTTCAGCTTGAACCACCTGAGCTTGGAAGAATTTTAATAAAGTTATCGCTTGACAATGGCTCAATAAAGGCTGACATGAAGGTTGACTATCCGCATGTTAAAGAGATGCTCACAGCATTAGTCCCAGAAATAAAAAGCAATCTTCAGTCATCGGGAATAAAGGTTTCTGATTTTCTTCTGGATTTAACCAAAGAACACAAAGGATATTCTGACAGTTATCAAAATCAGGGCAACAGAAAAAACAGAGACAACCAAAAGTTTATTGAATATTTTGCATAGGAGGAAAAAATGAGTGAAATTAGCAGTATTTTTGAAAATCCGCTTTATATGGTTCAGGAAAAAACAAATGCAACAGGCAACAACAAGATAGACAAGGAAGCATTTCTCAAACTCCTCACAGCCCAGCTTAAGTATCAGGACCCGCTCAATCCGCTTAAGGATACAGAGTTTGTTGGTCAGCTTGCAACATTTTCAACCTTAGAGCAAATCATAAACATGAACAAAACTCTTGAAGACCTTGCAACATATCAAATTTATTCAAATGCTCTTATGATAGGCTCAACAGTAATAGGCAAGACAGTGGTAACAACAGATGGCAAGGAATATCAGGTTCAGGGAATTGCAATTGAGGATGGTAAACTTAAACTCAATGTAGGCGATGATATATATATAAGTATGAGCCAAGTCAAGGAAATTAAGGCTTAGAGGAGGTGATAAAATGTTAACATCACTTTTTACAGGCATAAGTGGATTAAATGCAAATGGTCTTGCCCTTTCAGTTATTGGTGATAACATAGCCAATGCAAACACAGTAGGTTTTAAGGCAAGCAGGGCAAATTTTGCAGACATACTAAGTCAAACCCTAAGCGGTGCTTCAGCAATGCAAGTTGGACGTGGAACAATGATTATAGACATACAGAAACTATTTACACAGGGAACACTTGAGACAACTGCAAATCCTCTGGATTTAGCAATTGAGGGAGATGGATTTTTTGTGGTAAGACAGGAAAACGGACCCACCTATTACACCCGTGCAGGACAATTCAGACTTGATAAAGATGGATATGTTGTTGATCCTAATGGATATAGACTTCAGGCATATTTATTTGACCCGCAAGGAAACATAACAGGTGGAATAGGCGATGTTTATCTGGCAGGCTTGATGAGTGAACCCTCTGCAACTACGAGAATAAACACTCAAGTTAACCTTGACTCAAGGAATACCCCTCCAACAAATCCCTGGACCTATGCAGGTGGCACAGACCTTCCCACTTCTGATCAATACAACTATTCAACGGCAATTACTATATATGACAGTCTTGGAAATCCACATATTGTTTATACATATTTTGTAAAGAATACAACAGTAAACAGATGGAATGCTTATTTTGTCTATGACTCTGATGCAGACCCTGATGTGAACAACTTTCAGGTCTCTGGTCCGTATACACTTAATTTTGATGAAAATGGAAAACTTACCAATAATCCACCTACTACAACAGTTGATTTTGATTTTTCAGGCTGGGGCGCAGTAAATCCGCAAACTGTTACAATAGATTTCACTGACACAACACAGTATGGTGCTCCAAATGCCGTTGTATTTCAGAATCAAAACGGATACACAGCAGGAAATCTTATTGGCGTTACAGTTGATCAGAATGGAGTAGTGTCAGGAGTTTTCACAAATGGTCAAGTAAGAAATGTAGCTCAGGTTGTTCTTGCCAAGTTCGTAGCTCCCCATAATCTTACAAAGATGGGAAACAATCTTTACCTTGAATCCTTTAGCTCAGGTGGACCTATTCTTGGTGCTCCCGGAACTGTGGGAGTTGGAAAAGTTTTTGCAAACTCCCTTGAGGCAAGCAATGTTGACCTTGCTGAGGAATTTGTAAGAATGATAGCTGCCCAAAGAGGATATCAGGCTAATGTTCGTGTTATCACAACCACTGACAACATGTTAAATGAGCTAATGAATATTGTTAGATAATAAATAGTTGACACAAAATACATAGTCTGTTTACTGTAAGCTTCTGAAATAATTATTGCAGTCTTCACCGCCATTGGGAGACTGCAGGAGAGCAGGTTCCCAATCTGCCCTTTCGTAATTGAAGGTCATCCTCTCATTTCGTCATTAAGAGTAGCCACAACGCCCTCGGTTCGTGACAGGCTTCATAAACATATCTTTTCTTTTCTTGCTTGCCCCAAGTTGTCTTTTCCACTTCCCTTAACCCAACTTCATCAATTTTCAGCCTTTAAAAATATCAAAAGCTTTATAATTCAATAAGTTATATCTTTTTTCATTCAATTTTGTAGTCTAATCTAACTTTAT
>JBEPZQ010000094.1:0-6863 GCA_041640755.1 Thermodesulfovibrio sp.
CAGAGGTTGCACTATAAACTGCTATAAGTCCAATTATTATAAGAAAAGTTGCTACAATACTTAGAGATATAACAAAGCCTTCCCTATTCATAAGGAATTAACAATCTCCTTAAACACATCGCCCCTGTGTTCAAAGTTTTTAAACATATCAAAGCTTGCACAACCAGGAGAGAGCAATACCACATCTCCTTTCTGTGCAACTTCTTTTGCCTTTAAAATCGCTGATTTCATATCATTCTCAAAGTAATGCGGAACAAGGTCTCCTAAAGCTTTTGCTATCTTTTCTGCTGCCTCACCTATTAAAATTAATGTTTTAACCTTTTTCTGAACCAGTTCTCTTAATGAGTTGAAGTCTCCATCTTTGTCTCTTCCACCAGCAATGAGAATCACTTTACCCTGAAAACTCTCAAGGGATTTAGCAACTGCATCCACATTAGTTCCTTTTGAATCATTAATATATTTGACACCATCAATCTCTCTTACAAACTCCATTCTGTGAGGAAGTCCCGGGAATTCTCTTACAACTTCCTTAATGCTTCCTCCTTTGCATCCTGCTGATAATGCAAGAAGAGATGCTGCCATAATGTTTTCAATGTTATGAACACCTTTTATCTTAAACGAATTTACATCAAGAATAGTATTCTCCATCTCCTGTTTTATTGTCTCTGAAAACTCCTCTCTCGCATTAAACAATATCTTGTCATTCTCTAAAAAAGCCCCATAAACTTTTTGCTTTCTGCTAAAGTAGAGAATATGAGGCAATTTGCCCCTTTTCATATATACATTTCTTAAATGTTCAATTGCTGAAACAGTATTTTTATCATCCATGTTTAGTACCAAAACATCATCGCCAGCATGATTTAGAAAAATTTTTGCCTTAGCTTCAATATACTCCTTCATGTTTGAATATCTGTCCATGTGATCAGGAGTTATATTAAGAATTGCTGCATAATTGGATTTGAAGTTTTTTATGCCTTCAAGTTGAAAGCTTGAGAGTTCAAGGACAAGATAGTCTAATAAAATTTCATTTTTGTAAATTCTTTCTATCACGTCTGCCATAGGCAGTCCAATATTTCCAGCCAGTGCAACCTGTTTTCCATCTTTCTTTAAAAATTCATAAGTAAGGGTTGAAGTCGTTGATTTGCCATTAGAGCCTGTTATGCCGATTATCTTTATATCAGGTTTTATAAGAGTTAAAATCTGCCAACTAATCTCAATTTCACCAATTACAGGAATTCCCTTATAAATAGCTGAAAGCACAGAAGGTGTGCTCATTGGAACACCAGGACTTATAACAATCAATTCCGCCTCTTCAAAGGCTTCTGTAGGATGTCCACCTGCATAAAGTCTGTAAAGCTTTTCTTCTGTTGAACCCAAAATTTCCTTAATTTCAGTTAATGATTTCTTATCATTTGCAATAACTTTTGCTCCTAATAGGGAAAGAAGATTAATGAGAGATAATCCGCTTTTACCAATTCCTACAACAGTAATCTTTTTGTCTTTAAGGTCAGATAGATTTTGTATTAGCCTTTGCATTCCTCACCCTCTTTTGTTTTGATTTTTTTGTCTTTATATCCTTTGTATTTTTTGTTTTCTTAGCCTTTATTACCTGCTTGGATTTAACTTTTCTGTCCTTGTAAGATGCTTTTACTATAGGAGCTTCTTCTAATTTAACAACAGGCTCATTTTTTCCAGACAGAACATCATCAGCCTTTGCAAGCAAAATCTGAGTATCTTGCCAAAGCTTTTCTCTGTTAGGAGCTCCTAATACAGCAGTATAAACCAGTCTGTTTCCCACACGAGCAGCACTTACAAAACAGTGTCTTGCCTTGCTTGTAAAACCTGTTTTACCGCCTATCATATTATCCTCTGACCATAGAAGTTGATTTGTGTTTTGAATAAAATGCTCCTTTCCATTTTGTTCATGAACAAGATAAACCCTTGTATTTATTGCCTCTTTTATTAAAGGATAAGAGATTGCCTTAGATATTATTTTTGTTAAATCATATACTGTTGTATACTGTCCTTTACCGGGCAAACCAGAAGCATTCACAAATTTCGTATCCTTTGCACCTATTTTTTGAACTTTTTCATTCATTAGTTTTACAAAATCTGCCTCTGTGCCTGCTGTTGCCTCAGCCAGTGCAACAGCAGCTGAGTTAACAGAACGCATTAGAGCAAGATATATGAGGTCTCTAACTGTATATACTTCACCTTCCATCAATTTAGGGTCTACACTTTGAGTCTTAGCGGCTTTATTGGAAATTTCAACTTTGTCTTCTGGTGAAAGTCTTTCAAGGGCAACCATTGCAGTGACAAGTTTTGTAGTGCTTGCAGGTGGATGCTTAAGATGGGGATTTTTTCCATATAAAATTTTTCCTGTCTGGGCATCTACAACAACAGCACTTTTTGCATCAATTTCTTGAGCCTGCGATATTAAAGTGCATGTGAAAGTGAATGTGAGAGTAATAACAAAAATTATCAGAAATTTCTTTAACAATTCATTTACCCACAAACCCGCTCTTTTACTTGCACTTATACTTACACATACACTCTTCATAGTATCACCTCAGTTTTAAAGTTAAAAGACTTAAAAGCGCAAGGATTATCCCAATAATCCAAAATCTCACAATAACCTTTGGCTCCGGAATTTTCTTTAATTCAAAATGATGATGAATAGGTGCCATCCTGAAAATCCTTTTTCCGCCTGTAAGCTTGAAATAAACTACTTGAAGAATTACAGATAGAGCTTCAACAACAAAAAGTCCTCCGACAAGGGCAAGAACAATCTCATGCTTTGTAATAACAGCCAGAGTTCCAAGAGCACCTCCAAGACTAAGGGAGCCAACATCGCCCATGAAAACCTCTGCAGGATATGCATTATACCATAAAAATCCAAGACAAGCTCCGAGCATTGCTCCACAAAAAACAGCTAATTCACTTGTTCCGGGTATATAAAGAACATACAAATATTTTGCAAAAATAGCATGCCCTGATATATAAAGAAGCACTGCATTTGCAATTGATGCGATGCCAACAAGTCCTGCAGCCAGACCATCCATACCGTCTGTTAGATTTACTGCATTTGAGGAGCCTACAATTACAAATATAGCAAATGGCAAATAAAAGATACCCAAATCAATAAGCCATTGTTTGAAAAACGGAATACTCAATACAGTTGTGTATGGGTCTTTCGGATTAAAATACAGAAAAAGTGTTACAGCAGTTGCTAAAATAAACTGCCCGATTAATTTATACCTTCCCGGCAAGCCTTTATAATTCCTTCTTGACACTTTAAGATAATCGTCAATAAAACCAATTAAACCAAATCCCAAAAAACTTAGAATCATAAGCCACATATAATGATTTCTGAGATTTCCCCACAATAAAACAGAGATTAAAACCGATCCAATAATTATAATGCCACCCATTGTGGGTGTTCCTTCTTTTTTAAAATGAGATTTTGGACCATCATCTCTTATATGCTGGGTTAGACTAAGACTTTTTAACCATCTTATACATGCTGGAGCAATGAGAAAAGTAAAAAAGAAAGAAGTAATAATAGCAAGAAGTGTTCTAAATGTAATATATCTAAATACATTGAAAACAGAAATCTGGTCACTTAAACTATAGAAAAGTTCATAAATCATTCTTCCTGACTCCTTTTAAGAACTTCCAAAATTTGCTCCATTCTCATCCCCCTTGAACCTTTAATCAAAATAACCTCATTTCCTTTAAGTAAAGTTTTAAGGAAAATACCAGCCTTTTCTGCTTCATCAAAAATATTCCCATCAACATATCTTAAAGCATTTTTAATAAACTTTCCCACTCCAATAAAATACTCAATCCCTAATTCTTTAACCCACCTGCCTATTTCTTCATGAGCTTTTTCAGTGTATTGTCCAAGCTCAAGCATGTCACCTAAGACAGCAATAGCTGTTTTGCTCCCTTTTCTTCTTGCAAGCTCTTCTAAGGCAACCTTCATAGAGGAAGGATTAGCATTATAAGCATCAAAGAATACTTCAATCCCGTCTATCTTGATTACCTCTCCCCTCATCTTTACAGGAACAAAGGACTCTGCCACTTCCCCAATCAAACACTTTGAAATTCCGAAATTCACAGCTACCGTAGCTGCAGCTGTTATATTGTAAACATTATGTAACCCTATGAGATGAGTTTTTATTGGAAAACTAAAGGTGTCTGCATTAAAAATGAACTCAACTCCATCATTAATAAACTCTATGTTCCGAGCATTAAAATCGCATTTTTCATTTAATCCAAATGTTATTAAATTACCTTCCCAGTTTTTAAGTCCCTCCAAGAGAAACTGATCATCACCATTAGCGAAAACTGTTTTTACATAAGGAAGTATCTCTAACTCCCCCTCCCTTACACCTTCCAATGAGCCAAAACCTTCCAAGTGTTCATAACCAATATTTGTTATTACTGCATACTGGGGATAAACAATTTCGCAAAGCTCCTTAATATCACCTATCCTGTTAGTACCAAGCTCCAATACCATTATCTCTGTATTTGGCTCAATTTTACTTAAACAAAGAGGAACTCCGATATTATTATTTAAATTGCCTTCTGTTTTTAATACTTTGTATTTTGTTGAAAGAAATTCAGCGATTAACTCCTTTGTTGTTGTTTTTCCATTACTTCCTATTACAGAAATCACTTTTCCTTTGAAATTTTTCCTTAAATATCTCGCCAGTGAATGTAAAGCCTCAAGTGTATCTTTAACTTTTATGACTGTTTTTCCTGAAAAGTCTATTTCTATATCCTTTGAAATAGCTGCTCCAGCACCTTTTGATAAAGCTTCTTCTAAAAAATCATGCCCATCCCTTTTGGTTCCTCTGAGGGCAAAAAATAGTTCTTCTTTACCAATTGTTCGCGTATCAATAGAAGCACTTGTAAAAAATTTCTTACCCTCGGATAATACCTTGCCTCCTGTTGCATTTATTAAATCTTCTAAAGTAAACATTATCTCTTTAATCCCTTCAAAATATTTTTTAATACATCCCTGTCACTGAATGGATTTCTTTTTCCCTTTATTTCTTGATAATCCTCATGCCCTTTGCCTGCTACTATTAGAATATCTCCTTTCTCACACATCATAACTCCCATTTGCAAGGCATCTTTCCTGTCTGGAACAACAATAAAGTTGTCCCTTGAAATGCCCTCTTCAATGTCTCTTATAATTTCTCTCGGTTCTTCCCATCTTGGATTATCCGATGTAATGATTACAAAATCACTTAGTTCTGTGGCAATTTTCCCCATCAATGGTCTTTTGCCTTTGTCTCGGTTTCCTCCGCACCCAAAAATCGTGATAATTCTACCTGTTTGACTCAGCTTTTCCCGAAGGTTTCTTACACTTAAAAGAAGTCTTTCAAGTGCATCGGGTGTATGGGCATAATCAACAAATACAAGAAATTGTTGCCCCTCATCAATATTTTCAAATCTTCCATCTGGTGCTTTTGCGCCTGCCAGTGCAGATTGAATTGTCTGAATTGGGACATTCAAAGCCATTGCAACAGACAATGCACTGAGCGTGTTGTAAATATTGGGAATACCAAGCAAAGGAGTCTTTATAGATATAACATTAGAAGAAATTGCGAATGTCTCAGGATTTTTTATTACAATTTGTAGTTCTGTACCTTTGAATGTTAATTTGAAATCTTTTACATACAAATCAGCATCTGAATTTTCAAGGGAGTATAAAATCTTTTTTCCTTTAAATTCAGATGCAAGCCTTCTGCCGTATTCGTCATCAAAATTAATTATCGCAGTGCCATCTTTTGCAAGCAATTCTGTAAAAAGCCTTTTTTTCGCTTGAAAATAATCTTCCATGTCTTTATGAAAATCAAGATGATCCCTTGATAAGTTTGTAAAAACAGCAATTTTAAATTCTGTGTAATCAACTCTCTTTAAAGAGAGTGCATGGGATGAGACTTCAGAGATAACATATTCAACTTCATTGTCAAGCATAGTTCTTAGAAGCTGCTGAAACTGCAAGGATTCTGGTGTGGTATGCTGGGCTTTTATTTCCTTGTCTTCAATTAAATATCTTATTGTCCCTATTACACCTGTCTTTTTGCCGTATTGTTTAAGAATCTCTCTTATCAAATAAGATGTAGTTGTTTTTCCATTTGTACCAGTTATGCCAATAACATTAAGCTTATTGGAAGGACATCCATAAAATCTATTTGAAATCCAAGCAAGGGCATCTCTTGAGTTATCAACTCCTATCCATGTAACATCTTTTATACTTTCAGGTTTATATCTTGCTTTTTCATAAACGACTGCGCATGCTCCATTTTTTATTGCTTCATCTATAAATTCGTGTCCGTCAATATTTTGTCCAGCAATGGCAATAAAAAGGCAGTTTGGTTTGACTTCTTTTGAATTGTAATGAACAGATGAGATTTCAATGTCCAAATTACCTTTTACTTCAAAATCATCTCTAAGAAGTTTTAATAGTTGCATTTTTTTATTTTATCTCCTTATTCCTTTTTACCAATATCTACTATTACCTGAATTGAGATATTCTCAATTGTCATTGCAAAAGGTCGCCAGCCTTCAGCTCACGACAAACCTTCGCTAAGCAATCTTTTTCCCTTTTCCATCATTGCGAGGAGTGAGCCCCCCTTCTTCTGTCATTGCGAGGGTGCTTAAGCACCCGAAGCAATCTCGCCTTTTCATACCCTACCCAGTCACTGCGAGTCACTGTTGCGAGTGAAGCGAAGCAGTCTTTGAGATTGCTTCGTCGCTTCGCTCCTCGCAATGTTCCGTGTTAATTTGTCAAGTATTTTTTTCCATTCATTGCAATTTCTTCATTGTATGGTATCCCACTTTTTAAA
>JBEPZQ010000095.1:0-6856 GCA_041640755.1 Thermodesulfovibrio sp.
TATGCCATCAAGACAGTCTGTCAATCCTGCTATGATTAAAATCTTTAAAGCTGAAGAGTAATCCTTTGCATTCATTGAAAATATGAAAAAGGGAACAAGCATTATTCTTATTAAAGATAGAACATTCGGAATGGTAATGATTTTATCGCTTACAGCATTCATAATTATGGGATATTATATGGAATTGGAAGTTTTCCATTAAGAAAACTTTTAGCATATCTTTTTTCTAAATTAAAGTCAAATTCTTCGCAAATTCGTAGAGCCTCTTTAAAATGTCTCTGGGCAAGTTTCTTCCTTTTCTTTAAATACATTACCATGCCCCTGAGAATTTTGCAGTATGCCTCACCACGAATATCCTGACATTTCTTAAAGTTTTTCTCAGCTTTTTTTATGTATTTTTCTGCCTCTGAAAGTTCGTTTTCTAAAATTTTTAGCATAGCAATGCTCCAAAGTGTATAGGATGAACTTACAATATCACCTATTTTACTATAAATCTCTAAGGCTTTTTTAAAGTTTTTCTTGGCATTTGCAAAATCTCCTTTCATCCTATAGGCATTCCCCAATCCGCAGAATGAATAGGCAGTACCAAATTTATCTACAATTTCTGCAAATATTTTGTTAGCTTTTTGATAATATTGCATAGAATTATCAAAAATACCATAGACCCTTGAACTTCCCCCAAGTCCGCAATAAGTGTATCCAATCGCCTTTTTATTTTTAAGAAGTTTAAAATGTTCAAAGGCTTTCTTAAAGGCATCCAAAGATTTTTTTATTCTTCCACCAAATCTCCAGCAAGCACCTTCAGCCCAATGAGTAAAGGCTATGCCTTTTTTATCTGTGTTTTTTTGATATATTGAACGAGCTTTTTTTACCATTTTTAAAGCTTCTTTCCAATTTCCAACCGCCTTTTTTGAAAGGGCAAGTCCTGTTAAGGCATCTGCAAAACTTAATTCATCATTTAAAGCTTCTGCAACCTCCAAAGCCTCTGTGTAGAATTTTTCAGATTTTTTAAAATTCCCCATTATTCTGTAAATATCAGCCAAAGCAATAAGAGAATCAAGGGCAAGATATGAATCCATTTTTTTTAATGCTGACTTATAAATTTTTTTCCAAAGCCTGAGGGACTCTTTGAAATCTCCGCTGTCTCTGAATTTTTCAGCCCTTTCAATAAGGGTTTTCATTCTTCTGCCTCCTTTTTACCTAAACTTACAATCAGTTTTATAGATTTACCACCCTCCTCTGGCTCTGGTCTTTGGGCAATAACTGTGTTTTTCCCGTATTTTTCTGAGTAGATGTAAATAATTTTCTCCAGAGGAATGCTTTTGTCATTCAAGATTTTTTCAGCTTCTTCAAGGGACATACCAGTAACATCAGGCAAAACTGAAAATCTTAATCCTTTGCTGACAATAACTCCAATTTCTCGTCCCTTTTTTACTTTTGTATTTGGTGGTATTGTCTGCTTGTATATTGTGCCAGATGGTAGTTCCGAGTATTCCTCTCCGTCAATCCTTATATGCAAGCCTTTTTCTCGCAACATCTGATTAGCCTGAACGATATCTTTTCCTTTTAAATCAGGAACTTCTGTTTTACCGCTTGAGACAAAAATAGTAAGTAAAATATATCCAGCAAGAAAACCTCCAACAATGGCTGCAATTATATATAGTATTTTCTTTGCTATCACTTGCATCTATACTTCCCTTCTTTTCAGTTTAGCCATAAAAAATTCATCCATATTATCAAGATGTGGAAATGGGCGTAATATTTTTATACTACAAAATTCAGGATGTTTCTGCAAAAATTTATCAATAACCCTTTCTCCTTCCTCAGTCTCTGTTGAGCATACAGAGTAAACTATAATTCCATTTGGCTTTAAAAATTTGGAAACTCTCTCAAGCATTGCCTCTTGAACTTTTGAGAGTCTCTCTATTTCTGCCTCAGTTACCCTGTATCTTACATCCGGATTTCTACGGACTACACCTAAAGAGGAGCAAGGAGCATCAAGAAGGATTTTGTCAAACTGGCAATCTGTTTCAAATTGAAAGATATCTTTCTCAATCAATTCAAACACAACATTTTGAAGAAACTTTCTATTTCTTTCAATATTTTTAAGCAGAGTTTGATATCTTTTCCTGTTTCGCTCAACAGCAATGATTTTGCCTTTTTTCATTAAGGCACCTGTCAAAAGAGTTTTTCCACCCGGACTTGCGCAGGCATCCAAAACAGTTTCACCTTCAGAGGGTTCAAGTAAAAAGCATACAAGCTGACTTGCTTCATCTTGAACAACCCAGAAAAATGGAGCTTCTTTTAAAGCCTGTCGTATTTCATATCCTTGTCCTTCAATTATTAATCCTGAAGCAGCATGCTTTGTAAATGATGTTTTAAAGCCCTTTGACCTAAAGTAATCAGCGACTTTCTCTCTTTCCTCAGGTTTAACTGCTATGCAAAAAGGAGGTTTTTCGTTATTGGCTTTAAGAAGCGCAATCAGCTCATCCTTTGAAAACCTTTCAGCCCATTTTTTAATCAACCAATCTGGATGGGAATAAAGGATTGAGAGTGAATCAGGAGTTTTTTCCTGTAAGAGTTTGCTCAATCCATTACTTCCGTATTTTCGCAAAAAATTTCTGAGTATGGCATTTACAACAGCAGGCTTTCCATTAAGCGATTTTTCAGTATTTACAGCCTCATTTGTTACTGCATAGGATGCAGTTCCCATGAAAACAAGCTGATAAATGGAGCACCTCAAATTATTAATTGTATGGGATGGAAGCCCTGCCTTATTCTTATAAAACTCCTCAAGAAGCCAGTTTATATAATATAAATTTCGCAAAACTCCGTAAACAGTTTCTATAAGTAGTCCCCTGTCATTTTGGGCAAACTCAGAAAGAATTCTATCGGTGAGAACATTTTTTAAAGATTTCCTCTTGTCCAGTATATCTGTTAAAATTTTTACTGCTGTTTGTCTTGGGTTTTGCTTTTTATTAACCATTCTATAGCTTTCTCAACTTTCTTTAAATCTACAGTTGTATCAATGCAAGGACCGTAAGGTCTTTCATTAGTAATCCCTATTACAGGCAAAGGATAGGTGTCAACAATTCCGCTTGAAAGGTCTCTTTCGCAGGCAACTGCTACAATTGCGTCTGGTCTTACCTCCTTAACCACCTTTCTTGCAATTGTTCCTCCTGTTGCAACTGAAATGGCTACTCCATGTCTTTCTGCAAGTTCAATAAGGTCTTTGATTTTGCATTTACCGCATCTTTTGCATTTAAAAACATCAAATGTGAGCCTTACATCGCATTTAGAATTTTGGATGCAATGCGGTAACAGAATAAGAATTTTCTCTGCATAAACAGGATTTTTCATCACAAGTGAGTTATTTAGCTTAACAACCAAAGCTTGAAACTCAGATTTTTTGGATTTGAAAAATGCTCCTACTAACATGAGAATTGGATATAGCACTCTTAGCACAAAACCTCTAAGAAAATGAGTCCATGCCTTCATTTATTTTTCTTCCAGCAATAAATTCTTGTGATGTCATTATCCTTTTTCCCTCTGGCTGGATAAGTAGAATTTTCAGTAAACCCTCTGATGTGCCCACAATCAAATCGTTCTTAGCTTTAACAATCAAACCCGGTGGTGCTTTTCCCTCCAGAACCTGTGCTTTTATTATTTTAATCCGTTCATCTTTAAAAAAGCAGTATGCACAGGGCCAAGGGTATGTACCTCTTATCAGATTGAATATACTCCTTGCAGAGGCTTCCCAGTTTATTTTTCCGTCCTCTTTTTTTAAAGGAGGAGCATAAACAGGTTCACCATGCTGGGCAACAGGCTTTAAGCCCTGCCTTATTTTTTTCACTGCCTCAACAATCAAATTGGCTCCTATTTCAGAGAGCTTTTTAGAAAGTGTTTCTGCATTGTCCTCATCATCAATGGGAACCTCTTTTTGCAAATATATTGGTCCTGTGTCAAGTCCTTCATCTATCTGCATTATTGTAACACCAGTGACTTTTTCTCCCTTTATCAAAGCCCACTGTATTGGAGCTGCTCCTCTGTATTTTGGAAGCAGTGATGCGTGCAAATTTATGCAACCATACTTTGGAGCATTGAAGACTTCCTTTGGGAGAATTCTTCCAAAGGCTACAACCACGCCAAATTCTGCATTTAGTTGCTTGCTCATGTTTACAAAACTTTCGTCTTTTATCTTTTCAGGCTGTATTACAGGAAGCCCAAATTCAAGTGCAGCCTTTTTTACCTCTGTTGGCTGAAATTTTTTACCTCTTCCCTTTGGTTTGTCTGGCTGAGTTACAACAAGAAGAATTTTCTCTTTGGCTTCTATCAATGCTTTAAGAGTTGGAACTGCAAACTCTGGCGTGCCAAAAAAAATTATTCCTTTTGATTGGGAAGACATTTCAGAGTCTATCTTTTTGTTTTTTGATACTTTCTTCTGAAAAGCTCTTTTTTGAGGGGACTTATTCTGTCTATTAAAAGAATGCCATCAAGATGATCAATCTCATGCTGAAGAGCCCTTGAAAGTAATCCTTCTGCTTCAATCTCTATTTCTTTTCCTTCTCTGTCAAGCCCTTTTACCAATACCTTTTCTTTTCTTTTTAATCTTGTGATAAATCCGGGAAGACTCAAGCATCCCTCTTCGGATAAAATATCCTCATCTGATTGAAGGATTTCAGGATTGATAAGAACGATAAGTTTCTGATTCTCTTCACGGGGACTTGTATCAACTACAATCAGTCTCTTTGAAACTCCAACCTGTGGAGCAGCAAGTCCTACTCCGTTGGCTTTATACATTGTTTCAATCATATCATCAATTAGCTTTTGAAGCTCTGAATCAATATTATCAACTTTTTCAGCTCTTTTCTTTAAAACCTCATCGGGATATTTTCTGATTTCAAGCAATGCCATGAATTATTATAACTTAAAAAACGCTAAATTTAAAAAACTTTTTCGGATTCTTTTTAATCTCTTCAATAAGCTCTTTTATTTCTCTTATACTTTGCCTTAAATCTTCAGCTGTATTTTTGTCTTTAATTAGAAGAGCAAGGGTGCCTTCAGATGTTTCAATTTCCTTAAGAATTGCATCAAGTTTTTGAGAGGAGCTAAGCAGATTTTCATAAAGAGTTGGTTCATTTATCAATTTTCCAAGACTTCCCTCTGAAGAGGCTATTTTATTTGATGCATTCTCAAAATTTTTCAGACTATTTGATAGCCTCTCATAGAAATCTTTATCCCTTGCAAGCATTCCTAAACTACCATATCTTATTTCTTTTAATGTCTCCTTAAGCTCTGCTACTGCGGAGTTTAAATTATTGTAAAGCGCTGGGTCAGAAAGCAATTTTGAAAAAGTGCCCTGAGACTCATCAATTTTTGCAATAAATTTGTCTAACTTTTTTATAAACTTTTCAACATTGCTCAAAGTAGATGATACTGTTGCAACGATATCTTTGATCTCAGTTTGAGGCTCTCCATACATGCCTTTTGAGGGATCAAAGGACTGTTGGGCTTCGCCTGGCGATATTTCAACATATTTGTCGCCGAGCAATCCTAAGCTTTGAATTCGTGCTTTAGCATCTGCTTTGAGATAAGGTATCACATCTTTGTTTACCAAAACTTTGACCACAATTCCATGTTCTCTGCTCAGCGTTATTTTTTTTACCTCTCCAACATCAAATCCTGCAACCATGACAGGAGCACCACTTCTTAACCCTCTTACGTCGGAAATATAGATATTGAAAGAGACCCTTTCTCTAAAAAGAGACTCTATACCTCCAGAAAACATAATGACAAAAAATATAATAAGCAAAGTTACAGTGATGACAATTCCAACCTTAAGGGATGCCCAGCGTAGTTGTTTTTTTCTATCAAACATTACTGAATCCTATTTAAGACTTCCGCGTATTTACTTGCCATTTCTTTAAGCTCTTTCTCAACTCTGTCATCAGGCTTTCCAATTGACACAGGTCCGTAGTGTCCTAATCTTGTAAATCCAAGACAAAGGCATCCATGAATTAAAAAAGCCTTCAAGATATCAAGGCATACAGTTTCACCGCCTCCACCAATCATTCCAGTGGATGTGAATGCTGCAACAAGTTTTCCTTCAATTTTTCTGTAATATTTAACACTTTCATCAATAAATTTTTTAACCTCTGCAGCCATTGTTCCAAAATAATTTGGTGAGCCGATAATGTATCCATCATACTCAGGAAGGCTGTCAACATTGACCTCTTCAACTTTTTTTAAATCAACTGCTACATTCTTTTTTGAAAGATCCTCAGCAATCATTTTTGCCATTTTCTCTGTGTTCCCAGACCTTGAATAATAAACAACCAAAACTCTTTTCATTCTGCACCTCCTGTGAAGATTATTTTTTTTATTCTAACCTAATTTGAGCTATTTTTCATATAAGACCTTTGTTAGTCTGTAATTGTTAGGCATACCCCTCCTTGTATTTGGGAGTGGTCACCAAACTTTCGGCTCGCTACAGTCTCCGAGCTTTCCGTCATTGCGAGCCTCACTGAAGGTGATGCGTGGCAATCCATCACACCGTCACTGCGAGCCCCTCAATGGGGCGAAGCAGTCTCTAATTAGTGGATAGTAAATAGTGCATGGTGAATTTTGGATTTTGGCTTTAGACAAAGGCGAGATTGCTTCCTCCTCGCTTCGCTCGGAGTCGCAATGACGGCCTAAGGGCGCAAGGGAAAGACGAGATTGCCTCGCTTCGCTCGCAATGTTCCGTGTTAATTTGTCAAGTATTTTTTTCCATTCATTGCAATTTCTTCATTGTATGGTATCCCACTTTTTAAAACTCCATATACCTGCCTTATTAGTTTATGGGCTACTGCTATCA
>JBEPZQ010000096.1:0-6842 GCA_041640755.1 Thermodesulfovibrio sp.
TGCTGTTGTTTATCTGATATGTCTATTCGGATTCATACTCTGGATTGGTTTGATAATTTCTTACATATTCTTCCACGGAGTTAAACCTCCGATAATAACAGGATAAAAGGAGGTAAACTATGGCAGAAGAACCAAAACTTGTAGAAGAGCTTCAAAAAATGGAAGCAGAATATGAACCCCTGCTTCCTATTGAAAAGAAACTCATTGTTTGGAGTGTTGCTCTTGGTTTAATCTTACTCATCATCTTAGTATGGGTAAGCTACACTTTCTTCCCTGCATCCCACGGATAAAAAGCAAAAGGGGGAGCACACCGCTCCCCCTCTTATTAACACTTTCCTTTTGCTCTTCAAATAGCAACTTTTTATCTTAATTGTAAACACCCTGAGTGCTGATTTACAATCCATTCGTTATCAGTTTGCCTTTTATTTTTTGTCATTGTGGTCTTCACGAAAGTGATGCTTGGCAATATCAAAAAATGGGATTGCTTCGTCGCGAAGCCTGTCGAGAGCCGAAGGCGTGGCGACCTATCGCAATGACGATGAGGGTGTCATTGCGAGCCTGACCGCCTGTTTTTTTCCGTCATTGCGAGCCTCACCAAAGGTGAGGCGAGGCAATCTCATAAAAGAAGAGATTGCCTCGGGACTAAAGTACTTCCCACTTACAAGGAAAGAATTCGCAATAATAGGAAAGACAAACAATCCAAAATTCACCATCCACCAATCACTTCGTATCAAAGGTCAAATTGACTTTCTATATGCATCTTTCACCCTTTTATATATTATTGATTTTTTCGTTAAAATTATTTTAGTATTAATTTAAGTTATAAATTCATAAAAAAAACATATGGAGGCAGGTATGGAAAAATTAATTATTTTATTGGCGCTTTTTTCTCCTGTGATTCTGATAGCTGGAGTTATTTTTAAATTCTATCAAATCTCTAAAATACCTCTCAATGTTCGTTGGGAAATCTATCCTGTACCACACGGGAAAAAAGATGGTGGTTCATATCTTGAGGAAACAGACTGGATATCTAAGGAACATAAAAAAAACACTATTGCAGAAATTACAGAACCATTGAAAGAAATTTTTTACCTGCATAGAGTTAAAAAGTTTAATACTTATGGTTTATGGCTCTGGTCAATGGCTCTTCATTGGGGATTGTGGTTGATGTTTTTATGGATTTTCTTCATTATAATTGCTCAGTTTACTGAAAGTTTTAATCTATCAAATTTTGCTTTCGTGCCATATTTTGCATACTTTTTAGGCATTATAGGCTCTACAGGACTTATTCTTAAAAGACTATTAAACAGGGAATTAAAACTGTACACCTCTGGAATTGATTATTTCAATCTTTTTTTCCTTCTTTCAATTTTCAGCACAGGATTTTTAATGGCAACTAAAGAAAATTTTGTCAATGAAAACTTTGCTTATGTGAACGGAATAGCAAATCTGAATCTTGCATTATCAGAAATTTCAATAATTACTATAATTCATTTTGTCCTCTTTGAAATTTTTCTCATTTATATCCCATTTTCAAGATTTTTTCATGGACCTGTAAAATTCTTTACTTTTCATAAAATATTGTGGAACGATGAATACCAGAAAAAAGCATCATCTGAAGAGAGGAAAATTATGCAGCAGCTAAATTCCAAAGTAAAGTGGGCAGGACCGCATATTTTGCCAGAACAATCATGGCTTGATAATGCAAAAAATACAAATCTTAATGAAAAATAAGGAGGAAACCATGAAAGCTCTAAGAGATTTTTCACGAGAAACAAAGGACCCTTTAGTTGAGATAAAACTACAGGATTTAGTATCTCTATCTCCTTATATTAATGAAGAGGACGGATTAAAAGATTTATCCAATGAGTTAAAAGAAAAGTATAAATTCTCCCTTGACGGTTTTTCTGGGTTTCCATTTCCTGAGCCATCGGAAGAAGAAAAGGAAAAAATAGTGAAAAAATTTCTCTCTGCAGTAGAAAAACTTTTAAATCCTGAATCCAACTGGACATTTTTAAAGCCCTTCTCTCTTTCTCTAAAGTATTGCGTGAAGTGTAATACTTGCGCAGAAGCCTGTCATGTTTATGTAGGAAGCGGAAAAAAGGAAATATACAGGCCAAATTTTCGCTCTGAAATTTTAAGAAGAATATATAAAAGATATTTCACCGCAAGCGGAAAACTACTGAAATCTTTTGTAGGTGCTGATATAGAAGCTACATATACAGCAATAAGGAGACTCTTGGAGCTTGCATATCGTTGCACGCTTTGTAGAAGATGCGTCCTTTATTGTCCAGTAGGAATAGACAATGGCTTAATAGCAAGAGAGATAAGAAAATTATTTAGTCAGGAACTTGGCATGGCTCCTGTTGAGGTTTACAAGAAAGGAACTAGACTTCACCTTAAAGCAGGTTCATCTACTGGAATGGGTCCTAATGCATTTAAGGACATAATAAAATTCATTGAAGAAGAGATAGGTGAAAAAACAGGAAGAAAAATAAAAATTCCTGTTGATAAAAAGGGAGCTGATATTCTCTTGCTTCACAACGGTGGTGAGTATCTTGCATGGCCAGACCACATAGCAGCCTTTGCAATACTATTTGACTTAGCTGGAGTTAATTATACCTTAAGCAGTGAAACTCTTGGTTATGATGGAGTAAATTACGGTGCATGGTATGATGATGTAGAGCTCGCAAGAGTTGGTTTAAGGCATCTTCAGATTGCCCATGATTTGGGAGTAAAAAAACTTGTAATTGGTGAGTGTGGACACTCTCATAAAGTTTATACAGTTATTTTTGACAGGATACTTCCTGCAAGCTCACCTTTGTGGAATATACAAAGAGAGTCTTGTTTGCCTCTGATGTGGGAAATAGTCAAAAGTGGAAAGATTAAATTTGACCCAAATAGAAACAACTTCCCAATTACAATGCATGATTCATGTAATATTGTTAGACTCATGGGTATTGTTAATCCCCAAAGACAAATTTTAAAAGCTTTAACACCTGGGACATTCAGAGAAATGACTCCAAATCGTTCTTATAATTATTGTTGTGGTGGAGGAAGCGGGTTTGCAATAATTCGTTCTCTTAATTTTCCAATTTGGAGAAACAAAGTTTCTCTAAGAATGAAAACAAAGCAGATTCTTGAAACTTTCAATGATGTTTTGGAAAAAGACACTCCAAAACTTGTAGTTGCTACTTGTTCTAATTGTAAGGGAGCGTTAAGGGATATGATTCATACATATGGATTGTTTGATAAATTTAAAATTAACTATTCAGGGTTAGCAGAGGTAATTGTCAATGCTATAGCTGAATTGCCACCATTTTTAAATCTTGAGGAGTTGCCAGAGTAAATATGTTAAAATTTTAGTAAATATGTTAAAATTTTAATCTATGGCAAATATTATGATGACAATTCAGTATGATGGAACAAATTATCTGGGATGGCAAAGACAAAAAAAGGGCAATGCTGTTCAGGCTAAGATTGAAGAGGCTTTGAGTGAAATTTTTAAAAAAGAAATTAAAATTCGTGGAGCAGGAAGAACTGATGCAGGCGTTCATGCTCTATCTCAAGTCGCATCGTTTAAAGAAGCTTTAAAGTTACCCCTTTATATTCTAAAAAAGGCTGTAAATTCCCTGCTTCCATCGGATATAAGGGTGATAAACATACAAGAGGTTGATGACACTTTCCATCCCAGATTCTCCGCAAAAAGAAAATCTTACATATACTATCTTTACAATGATGAAGAATGCTCATGTTTTATTCAAAGATATGTATGGCACTACAAAAGAAAGCTAAACCTTTCAGCCATGCAGGATGCTGCAAGGCTATTCATTGGATGTCATGATTTTACAGCCTTTTCAGGAAGCACTGATGTAAAAGATAAAGTGAGAACCATTTATGATTTAAGTGTAGAACCTGTTGAGTCACTTTGTTTTCTCGACATGGAAATAAGAGGTTCTTTTTTAAAATTCAGGATTGAGGCTGATGGATTTTTAAAATATATGGCAAGAAACATTGTGGGATGTTTAGTTGAAGTTGGAAGAGGCGGACTATCAATGGACAATATTCAAGAAGCCATAAATACGGGGAAGAGACCTAACCCTTTAAGAACAGCTCCTCCCCAAGGTCTTTTTCTTGAGAAAATTACCTATTAACCCTCTTCTGATTCAAATTTTTCCATTATTTCAATCTTTTCTTGACAGTCCCTGCAATAAATTGCAAATGGCAGTATTTTAAGTCTCTCCTCAGGTATCTCCTCTCCACACATTTCGCAGAGTCCATAAGTTCCTTCATCAAGCTTTCTTAAAGCCTCTTCTATTTTTTTTAGAATATCCCTGTGCGTGCTTAATTGCTTAAGGCTTATATCTTCAGAGATATCTATTGCACTTAAATCGGCATCATCCAATACTGTTTCTATAACCTGCCTTTTCTCAGCACTCTGGAACTTCTTCATCTCCTCTTTTGCTTCCTGCAGTATCTGCTCTTTCATTTTATTGAGCATCTTTTTTAATCTGTCCTTTCTTTCACTGTCAATTTTCATTAGATTTAAACCTCCATTATTTCTTTCTCTTTTTGCTCAAGTGCCTTGTCTATCTTTTCAATGAAAGAATTTGTTATTTTCTGTATCTCTTCCTGAGCTCTGCGGGAATCATCTTCACTTAGCTTTTTATCTTTTTCAGCTTTCTTTATTTCCTCAATAATATCACGCCTTATGTTTCTTACAGCAACCCTTGCCTCTTCAGCTCTTTTTCTCACTACTTTTACAAGCTGCTTTCTCGTTTCTTCTGTGAGCGGAGGGATATTAAGCTTAATTGTTTTTCCATCGTTCATAGGAGTTAGTCCAAGGTCAGACTTCATTATGGCTTTTTCAATTTCACCAATCATTCTTTGTTCCCACGGCTGAATAGTAATTAACCTCGGCTCTGGAATTCCTAATGTTGCAACCTGATTTAAGGGAACTTTGTTTCCATAATATTCAACCCTGATGTTGTCAAGAATTGAAAGGGAGGCTCTACCTGTTCTGAAAGTGGATAGGTCCTTTTTAAACACTTCTAACGCCAAATTCATTTTTTCATTAGCCTTCTTCTTGAACTCCTGTATCATCTTTCACCTCTCTTAAAACAATACTTCCTATTTTTTCTCCCAAAATTATTTTTTGTAAACTATCTGGATTTCGGATATTGAACACAACAATAGGAAGATTATTATCCATGCAAAGAGTTATCGCGGTAGAGTCCATTACTTTCAAAGAGTTTCTTATAACATCCATATAAGTAAGGGTTTCAAATTTTTTAGCCTTAGGGTCTTTAACAGGGTCTGAAGAATATATACCATCTACCTTTGTTCCTTTCAAAATTACATCAGCACCTATCTCAATTGCCCTTAAAGCAGCTGCTGTATCAGTAGTAAAATAGGGATTTCCTGTGCCAGCTGCAAAAATCACAACTCTTCCCTTCTCAAGATGCCTTATTGCTTTTCTTCTTATATAAGGCTCTGCAAGTTCTCTCATCTCAATGGCTGACTGAACTCTTGTATTCATTCCTATCTTTTCAAGGGCATTCTGCAAAGCTAACGCATTCATTACTGTCGCAAGCATACCCATATAATCGGCTGTTGCCCTTTCTATGCCTTGCTCCGCTGCCTCAATACCTCTGAAAATATTCCCACCACCAATCACAATTGCAATTTCTACGCCTAAATCATATGCCTTCTTAATCTCCTGTGCCATGTAATTAACAGTGTTGGGATCAATACCATAGCCCTTCTGTCCCATCAGGGCTTCGCCACTGAGCTTCAAAAGAACTCTTTTGTAAAAAAGTTTATTCACTCTGTCCTACCTGAAAACGCACAAATCTTTTCAACACAATGTTTTCACCAAATTTTGCGATTTTCTCAGTTATCAAATCCTTTATTTTTCTTTCAGTCTCCCTAATAAAAGGTTGTTCAAGAAGACACATCTCTTCAAAGAATTTTTCCAGTTTTCCTTCAATAATTTTCTCAACAACCTGTGGAGGTTTATTTCCCGTTATTTGGGCTTTGTATATTTCTTTCTCCTTTTCAATCACATCCTGAGGAACATCATCTCTGCTTACATATTGGGGATTTGCAGCTGCGATATGCATTGCTATATCCTTTGCAAGCTGACGGAACTCCTCATTTCTTGCAACAAAGTCTGTTTCGCAATTAAGCTCAATCATAACTCCGATTTTATCCATATGAATATAAGAAGCGATTATTCCCTCTGAAGCTGTTCTTCCAGCCTTTTTCTGGGCTGTTGCAAGCCCTTTCTGCCTTAAATACTCTATTGCTTTATTAAAATCTCCACCAGATGATTCAAGGGCTTTTTTGCATTCCATCATGCCAGCCCCTGTTTTTTCTCTAAGTTCCTTAACCATTTGAGCAGTTATTGCCATTTTTCTCCTCCTTTACTGTTCTATGTAATCTTCAGATGATTTTTGATACTCCTCTTCTTGGAGTATTTTTTCTTTAATTGCTGATTTTTCAGCTTCCTCTTCTAATTTTTTGATAAACAACTCTCGCCCTTCTATAACCGCATCTGCCATTTTTGATGTTATGAGCTTTATAGCTCTTATTGCATCGTCATTTCCGGGAATTACATAATCAACAACATCAGGGTCACAGTTAGTATCTACAATAGCCACAATAGGAATACCAAGTTTATTTGCCTCTGCAACAGCTATTTTCTCCTTTTTTATATCAACCATGTATATTGCATTTGGAAGTTCCATCATATCTTTTATGCCAGCAAGATTAGCTTCAAGTCTCTGTCTTTCTTTCTCAAGCTTAGTAATTTCTTTCAGATCTGAAGAGCACACGTCTGA
>JBEPZQ010000097.1:0-6820 GCA_041640755.1 Thermodesulfovibrio sp.
CATCCTTAAACCAAGAGTTACCAACCTCCAAATCAGCCCTTCCGTGAGAGACTCTTGTAACACTTCTAATCATTACTGGAATTTTGTATTGTCTGCTTATCTGTACTGCTTTTTTTGCAAATTCATAAGCCTCATTAACTGTGGATGGGTCTAAGACAGGAATTTTTGCAGCCATCGTAAAAAATCTGCTGTCCTGCTCTGTCTGAGAAGAATAAGGACCTGGATCATCAACACTTACAACAACAAAAGCACCTTCAGTTCCTACATATGCGGAATTCATAAAAGGGTCCATTGCAACATTAAGTCCCACTTGCTTCATTGTAACTGCTGAATAAACTCCACAAAGGCTTGCAGAGTATGCCACTTCATAGGCAACTTTTTCATTGACTGCCCAGTCTATAAATGCTTTAATTCCTTTTTCTTTAACTAATTTTTGTGCTGAAGGAATTATTTCACTTGAAGGAGTACCAGGATATCCACTTATAAATCTTACTCCTGCCTCAATTAACCCATACGCAATTGCCTCATTCCCTGAAAGATATAACTTCTGCATAGAGCTCACCTTTGACCTTTATTTAAACTTTGTTCATTTATTTTAACCAAAAAAGAATTCTCTTCAGCCTCTTTTTCTAAAAGTGACAAAATATTTTTCTTATTTTGATTTAATTTTTGAAAGTCAAAAACAGGAGAAGTTAATTTTAATAGGGGTTTAGAAGTGTATCTTTTTTCACCAACTTTTAAATTTGTGAGGTTACAGTAAAGTATTATTTTCAAAAGACTATCTTTAATGTCATTAAGAGAAGGTAAAGATTTCTTTGAAGAATGTTTTGCCTCAATTAAATACAAAATTTTGTTTTTCTCGTCAATTTCTACTTCATCACAAGTAAAATAGTAAAGCCCACCTAAGTAGTTTTTAATAGTAATAGATGCTTTGTTACCACTAATATTTTCTTTTGGCTGAACTATGTTAATTTCTCTTTCCTGTGCTCTTTTTGCCAAATTTCGTGAAAAAGATTGATAATCTTCTATTATCTCTTTTATTCTTTTTTCTGCTTCTTCAAAAGAATGAAATTTGACACTAAGTTTTTCTGATAAATCCTTATAAGATGCTATTGCTTTTTCTGAAATTGTCTCTATTTTTTCAAGCTGTTTAAGATTCCAATGCAGAGCATCTGATTTAAATGAAAAAAACTCCTCAATTTCTTTCTTAATATAATCAACATCTAATGTTTGGGAAGTTATTTTGTTTTCATAGTTTTTATTTTTTATTGCCTTACTGTAATAGCCAATTATTACATAAACACCTAAAAGGCTCATTAAAGAAATCGTGTCCCATTGCAGAAAATCTCTATCTCCATCTGCTCCTTCATCTTTCATAAAAGGTATAATTGTTATTCTTACAGGATAACATAAGGTATCATATACTCTTGCATATGGATATGATCTTGTTCTTTTTGGTGAAACCCATTTGCTTACAGCAATTTTGCATTTTTCCTTTTCTATTAAAAAAACTCCATAAGATTTCAAAGCTTTTTCTAAATCTTCAAAATTGAATGAATTTAATTTTTTCTTGCAAAGAAAAGGTTTATAAGATATTCCTTTTATTTCAGTTACTAGGCATCTAAATAGCTGCTTTTCTGTTTTAAAAGTATTCAAGTTATTACCTCGCAGCTATTTAGACTATCCCTGCCTGCCAATGCAGGCTGACTACCCCCTATCCACATGGACTCAGGCTTACTTTTAAAAATGAAATCATAAAGTCTGAGTTTTAAAGGATTACAAAGTTTCACAAATAATTGCTTCAGTGTAAGTCTAAGTTTGTGGAGCTTTGCCCCAACCCTAAGTATGTTAAATGCACCATTTAAGTCTGCATTGAAAACTTTGCCCAACTCTCTGTCTTTATAAAGTCCTCTTTTCATTCTACTACCAGCGCATTCCAAACTTCCCTTTATGCCTTGTTTTTTCATCTCCTCTTACTTTTGCTGCAACTGAATGATATCATCTGAGATACAGGATGCCTTACTTGTATAAGGCTCTTGTATCTCCTTTGTCTGCATTCCAAGTTCCTCAAGCTTGTATTTAAGCATGTTTATAAGTCTTCTAAATGGAACAAAAACAAATTTCTGGTTGTTTCTTTTACCAAGCTCTATTCCATTTTTAGACTCTGTTGCACCTATCCCTATGTAAATCTTTTTATGCCCTGTCTGTGTATCCTGTAGCAGCTTAAGCTGTTTAGGAGATTTTCTTGAGCTTGTTTTGTCTGCCAGCAATGAATAAATCAGGCTTTCGTTGAGAAGATACTCCCCAAAGTGTTTTTTGTATTCTTTTTCAAAAATAATAAGCAGATTTTTGAAATGTTCTATATCTAATGCAAGTGCACGGCAGTGCTTTCTCCTTCTGTTAGTTATCCTTATCCTCAGTGCTCTTTTAACTTTCACCTAACGCCTCTTGTATGCATTTTTTAGTCTTCTACTGCTGATTCTTAATAATTCCATCACTTCTTTTGCTTTCAAAGTATTTATTATACACTTAAATATATTTATTGAATATAGTTATTGCCAATAAAGTATTAATTAAAAATTTGAAGTTATATCAAGGCTCATATTACTACTTCCTCGCAACAGACTTTTGTTCTTTAATCTTTTTTTGCAAATGGCTTCTTAAATTCAAGGCATCTTCCCTAATAATTATCTCAAAATTTTCTTCCTTAAATAGCCTTTCTTCTCCTATTCCTAATTTTTTCTTAATTACTTCAAGTAAGTCTAAATCTATTTCATATCCCACAGCTCTTCTTCCTAACTTAATTGCCACCTTCAAAGTAGTTCCTGAACCTGCAAATGGGTCAAGAACTGTTTCTCCTTTATAAGAATACAACTTAATCAAACGATAAGGAATCTCTTCAGGAAATGCAGCAATGCCCTTTTCCAAACTATTTTGATTTGGAAGAACATTAACAATTTCCCAAACAGATAAATACCACTTCTCTTTGTTAAATTCGTTAATGTCAATTTTAGAGTCTAAGTCAATTTTTTTTGGATATTTATAATATCCATTTTGAAAAATTAAAATTTCTTCGTAAATATTGTCAGGATAAAAATACATTGGGTATGGATGCTGAATTAAAACTCCGCTTCTTCTACTAATTCTTATATATCCTTCAGGTTTTTTCCAAATAATTTTGTCCCTATAAATAAAGCCTTCATTGCAAAAAATTCTCATTATATCTGAAGTAATTGGATATAACTTACCTTTGACTCTTACATCTTGAGTTACAGAGCAAGCAATCCTTCCAGGAGCAAGAACTCTACGGAGTTGTATAGCTAAAGATTTTATAAGAGATAAAAAGTCTTCATAATTTTTAAACAAATCTGGATAATCAAACGGTGCATTAAAATATGGAGGAGATGTAACAACTAAATGGACAGAAGAATCCGGTAATTCTTCCATAAAACGACAATCACCAAAAATTATTAAATTTTTTCCCTTTATATCCCCCACTTAAGCTCCTTAATTTTTTCTGATGGACTGTCACTTAAAACAATTGAAGTGCCAACTAAAACTGCATCAATGTCATATTGAAGCAATTTTTCAATATCGCCTCTGCTTGAAATTCCGCTTTCACTTACCACAATTTTTCCATCTGGTATAAGCTCTCTTAATCTAAATGTTGTGTTTAAATCAACTTGCAAGGTTTCAAGATTTCTATTGTTAATGCCAATTATATCAACATCCACCTTTAAAGCCTTTTTTAAATCCTCTTCATCATGAATCTCAAATAAAACATCCAAACCAAGAGACTTTGAAAGGCTGAAGAGTCTTTGACATTCTTCTTCAGTTAAAATTTTTGCAATTAAAAGAACAGCATCTGCACCTAAAATTTTAGATTCATAAATCTGATATTCATCAAAAATAAAATCTTTCCTAAGCACTGGCACATCAGGATGCCTTTTTTTTATTTTTACAAGAAAATCTGGGCTTCCAAGAAAGAAATCCTCTTCAGTAAGAACAGAAATAGCATCTGCACCTGAGGATACATAAATGTCTGCCATTTCACAAACATCAAATTCACGAAGAAGTCCCTTTGAAGGTGAGGCTTTTTTAATTTCAGCAATAATTTTTATTGGCTCATCTGAGGAGCGCTTTATTTTTTTAAAAAAATGAGAAGATTTTTTTAAAGATATGGCTTTCTCTGAAAGTTTCTCAAGTGGAATAGCTTTTTTCTGCTCCTCAACCCTTTTTCTTTTTTGTTCAACAATTCTACGAAGAATATTCATCCTCAAATTATATCATTATGTGCCTTTTATGAACAAATTTTCATCTTCTGAAAAATGCCAAAGGAAATATAAAAATTACTATAACCATTTGATAAGATAAATATTTTTGCTTTCATTGAAAGCACCTTGAGTTTTGCGAATCAATCTTGTCTGTCAATCTATGGAGAAAGACGAGATTGCATCGGTTACTAAGCCTGTTACGAGCCAAAGGCGTGGCGACTTCGGAGATTGCTTCGCTACGCTCGCAATGACGACAAGGGGAGCAAAAAGACGAGATTGCTTCCGGTGCTATCGCCCCCTCGCAATGATAGATAAAAAAATCCCTCGCAATGATGAAAAAGAGACCTCGCTATGACTGGGAAAGTAATGTCTTGCATTGAATTTATGGGGAATTTCCACTACGCTCGTAACAAAGTCTCCCAGCGAAACGTCTCTATCTATGTTTTTCGGCATTTCAGCATCAATGCGATTCAAATATTATATGCAGATTTCAAAGCATTATTTAATTATTTGCGAATATAGTCATAAAGTGCGATTTTATGTGAAAAATATTTCTTTACCAATATATAAGAACCATAGTCATTGCTCCTACAATTGCACACATTAGCAACACAGGAATGAGCACAGCCTTTATAAATTGTGCTTCTTCCCTTCCTCCAACTCCAATCACAGCAGCTGCGTTAGTAATCTTAGATGGAGTAATTGCCGATGCTATTCCACCACCTACTGCATGGGCTGCATAAATCCACATGAATGCTCCTGCTCCAGCTGTTGATAAAGTTGCTTCCCATTGGATTTTTGCAAAAAGAACATTAGAGGCTGTCTCACTTCCACCAACAAATGCTCCAAAAAGTCCTAAAAACGGAGAAATGAACGGATATGCAGGTCCGAATACATTTGCCAGTGTTATTCCAATAATTCTATCCATGTTATACTGGGCAAAATACTGGGATGGAACAAGTTTGCCATTTAAAATCTCCATTGCTGACCATGCCATTATAAAAGCAACCGCAAAAAACAGCGAATATGCAAAGAATGGTCCCCAAATCCTTTTTATCCAAAGAGAAGATGCATTTTTTAGCTGAGTTCCTGTTGGCTTTAGAATAAAAATTGAAAGAATGCATACAACCATTATCCAAAACCATACATTTCCAAGTATATTAAGGTCTTCCTTTTTATCAGCGATAATTCTTACCACTTCACTCTGTCCAAACAAATTTTCAAGCTTCATCTTTATTTCTGGTATATTAACAATCAAAGATATAATAATGAGTAAAATAAAAGGCTTACAGGAACGAAAGATTTCTCTGTCAAAGGAAGGTTTATTTAGTGATGTTCCATTATTTCTTTTATAAATCAGATAAACAGTAATCATCGTTAGCAATCCTGCGACAATTCCAATGATTTCTACAGGAAGAATTCTGAAACCTGCAATTGCAAGTGCAGAAAGTGAAAGAACAAGACCTGAGAGGATTGCTGGTTTCCAATGTTTCTTTACTGCCTCCTTTCCTCCAACTACCTTAAGCATCAGAAAGGCAAAAATTACAGAGATAACTGGCAGCAGAATCGTTACCTTGAATGTGTAATCCCAAATAAAATCATGCAGATTTTCAATTCCCGGAGGTTTAATTCCAAAAGACATTGCTACTTTTGCTGGTAAAGTAAGGGGCAAGGTGAAAAGTGCAAATGAAGTGAGAGGGTCATAACACAGAATACTTACACCAATTGCTGCAACAGGAGAAAATCCAAGCATGAGAAAAATTGGTGGAAACATAGCAGGAGTAACCATTCCGAGGGCTGTGCTCAGAGAACCAAATCCCATTCCAATAAAGAGCGTTTGCTCCTCTTTTGTTTTTGCAATTCCCTTTACATATTCAATGATTCTTTTCAATGCTCCAGTTTCTCTCATAAGGAATATAAGAAACATGGTAAATATAACTGCCAATGTAATTCCAAAGGCTTTTACAAATCCCATAAGAGTAGCTCCCCATACAACATCCCAAGGAGTTTTAAAATAGTAGACTGCGAATAGCATCGATAATATCCAACTCACAAATGCGACAAAAGTTCCTGATCTATGAAATGCAAGCATTCCTAAAAAGACAACAAGAATTGGGAAAAGGGATAAAAAAAAGTCCATATCTTTACCTCCCGCATTTAGATTAATTGGATAGTATAAATTATTCTAAGCAATGAAAATCAAGTTATGTTGAATTTCCGGAAAATAGCGATAGAAATCCAATAATTGGTATAACCATTTGAAAATTAAATGTTTTTTGTCATTGCGAGCATCCAAAGGATGCGAAGCAATCTCTTTGAAGGGGAAAAGGCAAGATTGCTTCCTCCTCGCTTCGCTCGGAGTCGCAATGACGGAGAGGTGTTCAACACGCACCATCCACCATCCACGAATTACCATTCACCAGTCACCAATTAGAGACTGCTTCGCCCCAGATTGCCACGCTATCGCTTGCGACAGGGGCTCGCAGTGATGAGTGTCTATCTCTATTTTGGGGTCTAACACGAATAGTATTTAAAAATTGATTTTT
>JBEPZQ010000098.1:0-2255 GCA_041640755.1 Thermodesulfovibrio sp.
AAGAATCCAAAAAGTATTATTGCATAAATTAAATTCATTATCCCTCCTCATCAGGTTTTACGAATTTTTTTGTTATTTAAACCTAATTTATAAGATTCTAAAAATTGCTTTGACACTCACACAATCTCGCCTTTTTTTCTTAACCACCAGTCACGAACCACTAATAACTGCCCACGCTTTCTCTCTTGCCCATTTGTCTGCCTCAATTATATCATCAATGGATTCTACTGCTTTGACAGAATGAGAGTTCATGACTTTTTTTATCACTTTGTATATATTACTAAATTTTAACCTTCCCGACAAAAAAGCTTCAACAGCAATTTCATCCGCTGCATTTAAAACAGTTGGCATAGTACCACCGATTTTTACTGCCTCATAGGCAAGGTTTAAGCAGGGAAATACTTCAGTATCTGGCAATTCAAAGCTTAATTGGTTTGTTACTGCCCAGTCTATTGGTTTGATTATCTCATGAAGTCTGTCAGGGAATGATAATGCAATGGCAATAGGAGCTTTCATATCAGGATTACTCATCTGGGCTAGATATGTTCCATCTACAAATTCAACGAGGGAGTGAATAATACTTTGAGGATGAATAAGAACTCCTATGTTTTCAACAGGAATATCAAAGAGATGATGGGCTTCAATAACTTCAAAGCCCTTGTTCATAAGTGTGGCAGAATCAATGGTGATTCTTTTACCCATCTTCCATTTTGGATGATTTAAAGCTTCCTTTGGTGTTACATTCTCAATTTCTTCCTTTTTCTTTCCCCTGAAAGGTCCGCCAGAAGCAGTAAGCCATATTTTTTTAATATATGACCTATTACAGCCATTAATGCATTGAAAGACTGCACTGTGTTCGCTGTCAACAGGAATTATCTTCGCACCAGATTTTTTTGCCTCCCTTTTAATGATTTCTCCAGCCATTACAAGGCTTTCTTTATTGGCAAGTCCTATTGTTTTTCCTGCTTTTACTGCTTCAAATGTTGGAATAAGACCTGCTGCTCCGACTATTGCTGAAATAACTATGTCTGCCTCTTTTAGCTTTGCAAGTTCTGAGATTCCCTCTTGACCTTGAAGAATTTCTATGTTTTTTATTCGTTTTTTCAATGCTTCACAGGCTTTTTTTTCATGAACAGCCACATATTTTGGCTTGAATTCTCTAATTTGCTCCTCTAAGATTTCTATACTGCTTTTTGCTCCAAGCCCTAAAACTTTAAATTTTTCAGGAAACATTTTTATTACTTCAAGAGCACTTTTTCCAATTGAACCTGTGCTTCCAAGAATTACTACATTTTTCATTTTGCCTCCTAAAACAACTTCATACCAAAATAAAGTAGCACTCCTGCAAAAAGCATGGCATCTATTTTATCAAGGACTCCTCCATGCTCTGAAAACCATATTCCAGAGTCTTTTACTCCAGCATCCCTTTTAAACATTGATTCAACAAGATCCCCTAATATTGAAATAAAGCCTATTGCAAAACCAATGATTGCAAGCTGAACAAGGGATTTCTCTAAAAGCAGATAACCTAAGAAAAGTGATGTAACAGCACCGCCAATTAATGAACCATAAGCACCTGCCCAAGTTTTTTTAGTACTTACCTCTGGATAAAGCTTTCTTTTCCCAAATCCTTTTCCAATATAGTATGCAAATGAATCTGAAGCCCAGACTACTGCATAAAGATACACAATCCACTGCCATCCCTCAAGCCTTAAAAACCAATGAAAGACAATTAAGGTTGGAATATACATTATGCCAATTATTAATGGAGAGATATCCTGTAAAGCCATAGATGGTTGCTTTTTAGAAAACAGACGAAATAGGGAGATTGCAATAAAACATAAAGAGTAATAATAAAGGGCAAACTGATAATAAAAGCAATTAAGCAATAAAATGATTACAGCAAAGACTACTCCAATCAAAATAAATGTATTTGAGCATTTATACATCCTTAGAAATTCCCACATTCCGATGGCAGTTGCTGCAGTTAAAAGAGCAAGAAAATATGATGGAGGAAGCTTCACGATTATAAACCACAGAATTGGAATAGCAATCAGTGCAATCAGTATTCTTTTTTTATGCCCTTGTAAACTCACTTATTCTGCCAAATCTCCTTTGTCTTTTCTGAAAATCAAGAATAGCTTCTGTAAATTCGTCTTCTGTAAAGTCTGGCCAAAGAGTGTTTGTAAAATAAAACTCAGAGTAAGCAGCCTGCCATATTAGAAAGTTGCTAAGTCTCTGTTCTCCAGAAGTAC
>JBEPZQ010000098.1:2265-6745 GCA_041640755.1 Thermodesulfovibrio sp.
GTATCAAGATAAAGATTTATAAGATTTTCATTAATCTCTTCTGTAGGTATTTTTTGTTCAATGATTTTCTTAAGAGCCCTTACAATTTCATCTCTACCACTATAGCTTATTGCAAACTGGGCAATTAATTTTTCACAATGGGCAGTATCTTTTTCTGTTTCCTCTATGACTGATAAAACTTTTTCAGGGATGTATGAACGATTCCCAATCATTTTAAATCTGACACCTTGAGAGAGAAAAATCTCTTTTTCTTTTTTCAAGTGGCTTTCAAGCAATCCCATGATAATTTCAACTTCCTTTTTAGGTCTCTGCCAGTTTTCAATTGAAAATGCGTAAAAAGTTAATGTGGGTATATTTAGTTTTAAAGCTGATTGAATTATTTCTTTTACTTTTTGAACTCCTTTTTTGTGTCCTTCATAACGAGGCAGTCCGCGCATCTGTGCCCATCTACCATTTCCATCCATGATGATTGCAACATGTTTGAGAAGTCTACTCATTTTTAGTATTTTAGGGAGAGAATGTGAAGCTGGGTCTCGAAAGGACTTTCTCCCTGAAGAATCCTTTTTGGGACAAGCCCAAAAGGTGGCTTTACAAGAACATAAAGCCTGTCTGATGAAACTGCGTAATCAAGAATTTCTCCAGACATCTCCTCTGTGATGTCAGTCTGCTCTATTCCTATTCCTGTCCACTGCAGTAACTGAAGTTTTGAGCTTCGATAACCTAATGTTGACACATTTACTAGTCCGAGAAGAGGTTTCTTTTCAATAATAATAACTCCGTTGCTGAAGGGCTTTATTTTGCTTTGAACTTTCCACTTTCCAAGACTTAACATTGATATGCCGGTTTGTTTTTCATATTGCAATCCATAACCAAGTGGTTCCTGTGAACGCCAAAGGGGTAAACCTTTTTCATTATAAACTGCAAATGTTCCATCCTCTTCCCATTTGAACATCATGCTGCCGATTAGGTAGAAGTCATATATGTTTGCTTTTACAGGCATCTTAAAGGTTTCTAACTTTTGGTATGAAGACTTTTCTGGCTTGATATACATAATTTCTCCGTCAAATCCAATGGATGGCGAGAATTTTTGAGCTATTAGTTTTCCTTCGTATATTCTAAGAAATACATCATAAATACGAGATATCTCTTCAAATTCATTGGAAGACCATTTTATTACTGAAGAAATCACTCTGTCGTCCTTTTTGAAAGTTATAGTTATCTCGTCTTTTCCGTCTCTGTCAATGTCTCCTGTATCAAACCAAAGAATATCGCCACCAATAGGTATAGAATAGCTACTCTTTAGCTTTAGGTCAACTTCTATTTGATAGAGGCTTATTTCATTGTCAGAGGCTATTAAAAGCTGATTCTGGCTGATGCCATCAAAGTTGCCTGTTGCTATTCTGTTAATGCTTCTTGAAAGTCTGAATGAGAGCAATGTATGACCTTCTGGAACGATTAATGAAGCATATTTTTTTCTTAATTCGCTTAAGGCTGTTGGATTGAGCTCAATCTCAGCTTTTGAAAGAGGCTTTTGGTCTTTTACCCAGTAAAGCTCTTGGGAGATTTTTAATCCCTGCTCTTTTTTGATTGGTTTCAATATCAACAAAACATCGGCATTAACATTTTTAGCGTTTTTAAAGAGTTTTTCGTTTTCATCAACATTTACAGGTGCATCTATTAATTCAAATCTTCCGCTTTCTTTTAATTCTCTGTAATAACCTTCTCCTACTGCCCATTCAGTATTCGTTTGAGCATAAAATATTTTTATCTTTGATTTAGGAATTTTAAAAAGCACTTGATTTTCTTGTATTTTTATATCTCCATCAAGCACAACTGCTTTGGCTGTATTGTTTTCTGCCTCTATAATTTCCGCAGAGCCTATTATTTTTTCTGATTTGCCAATTACCTGTTTCGTAACAGGATGAATTAGAGGAACAGTCTGCTCAAAAAGTATAATTCTTTGTCCTTTTTTTAATCCGTCCTTTAGGCCTTTGTCCAAAGTTAGTTCATTATTGACTTGTTTGACTACTTTTCCGTCAATAACTGGGAAATAGGAGAGAAGGTCGTTTTTAAAGGCTTCAAAATAGAATGAATTAGGACTTGCTTCAGCAATAAAAGATAGACTTAAAACAACAAAAAGGACAACTAAAAGTTGTTTTAAATAATGCATGTTAAAGTTTATACTAAATTAGTGTTTCAAGTCAAAAATTTTTTATCAGTCACCAGCCACTAACCACCAACCATCAATTTATGGTATATTTAAACAAGGATAAAAAATGAGAAAGTGGTTATTAATTTCTTGTGCTTCAGCAGTTTGTATTGTATTGATTGTTTTAGTTGGTTTCATGAATAAAGAGGAATCTCCGAAAATTAAAATTTCAATGGAAGGCTCTATTTTTAAGGAGATAAAATTTATTCAAAAAAAGAATACGGATGTAAAGTTTGAACTTTTCTCACAAGAAGCTATGATAAGTGATGATGGTAAGGTTATTACATTAAGTAATCTTACGATGATCTTTCCTGAAAAGGAGTTTACTGTTAAAGCAAAAAATGGATTTTATTACTCTGAATCGGGTGATATTTTCCTAAAGGATGAAATAGAGGGTATATCAAAGAATTACAAGGTTTATGGAACAGAAGCATACTGGGATGCAAAAAGCAGAACCTTGCATTCAGAGAAGCCCTTAAAGCTCGTGGGCAATAAAATTACTATTGAAGGAAATGAGGGCACAGCAAGTGCTGATTTGATAGAATTAAAAAAGGGGGTAAAGGCAATTGTTCATTCCAAAAAATAGTCTATTAATAATATTGGCAATGTTTTTATGTTTTAGTTTGGTATTTGCAGAACAGAAGGAAACCTCAGAGCCTATAGTAATAACATCCCAGAGCCTTGTCAATGACAGTAAGGCAAAAACAGCAACCTTTGAGGGGAATGTTGTTGCTGTAAGAGGGGATACTACAATGTATGCCAATAAGATGATTGTTTACTATGAAGACGAGCAGAAGGGTGGCAACATAAAAATGATAGAAGTAATAGGCAATGTCAGAGTGGTCAAAGGTAATAGAACAATTACTTCGCATAAGGCTACTTATTATCCAGAGCCTGAAGAAAGAGTTGTTTTTACCGGAGAGCCAAGAGCAACGGAGGGTAAAAATTTAATTACAGGCGAGAAAATTACTTATTTTATGAAAGATGACAGAGCATTGGTTGAAAAAAGCAAGGTTTACCTAAAGGAGAAAAAAACAGAGAAATGAGCCACACTTTACGGATAGAAAAATTAAAGAAAAGTTTTGGGAAAAAGGAAGCTGTTAGGGATGTAAGCTTATCTTTACAAAGCGGAGAAGTAGTAGGGCTTTTGGGACCGAATGGAGCTGGAAAAACAACCACATTTTATATGATGATTGGAGTTATAAAACCTGATGCAGGGAGTATTTTCCTTGACAACAAGGATATAACATCATTACCTGTTTTTCAAAGAGCAAAGCTTGGAATGGGATATTTGCCACAGGAACCTTCAATTTTTCGCAAGCTTACAGTAAGGGATAATTTAAGGGCAGTGCTTGAGATTAAATACGAAAATGACAAAGATGCTTTGTCCAAAATTGATGAAGAGGTCAATCAATTGTTAAAAGAATTCAATCTGTCAGAATTTGCAGATAGGGAAGGCTATAAACTCTCAGGTGGGGAGAGAAGAAGGGCTGAAATTGCAAGAGCAATTGCTTTGAAGCCAATTTTTATGCTCTTTGATGAACCCTTTGCAGGAATAGACCCATTGGCTGTTGTTGAATTAAAAAGAACTATCAAAAATTTGAAAGACAAGGGTATCGGAGTAATAATAACAGACCATAATGTAAGGGAAACTCTCTCAATAACTGACAGGGCTTTTATAATTCACAGTGGAAGGGTATTGGCAGAGGGTTCTCCTGAGCAATTAATTAACAATCCTCAGGTAAGAGAAGCATTTTTAGGAGAGGAGTTTAAACTTTAAATGGCACTTGAACAGAGAACAGATTTAAGATTAACTCAGAAACTTACGCTTACTCCACAACTGCAACTGCAGCTTAAGTTGCTTCAATTTCCTCAACTTGAGCTGAGTGAGTATATTCAGCTTGAATTAATAGAAAATCCTTTTCTTGAGATTGATGAGGAAAACTTAACCGAGCAAGAAATAGAACAAACTCAGGAAAATGATGAGGAACTCCCCATAATTAGCAGGCTTGATAAATTAATAGTTGACGACTACTTTGCTGAAAGGGCTGATGATGGAAGGGATCTTGGATATTTTAATCCAGGGTTTGAGGAAAAGCCCTCCTTTGAGCTTTTCTATTCAACTACTTCTGATTTGTCTGATTATTTAATGTGGCAATTAAGTTTAAGTAAGGCTTCAGATGAAATAAGAGCAGTTGCAGAGGTTGTAATAGGCAACATTGATGAAGACGGTTATCTCAGAGCTTCAGAAGAGGAAATATCCAGCCTTGC
>JBEPZQ010000099.1:0-6710 GCA_041640755.1 Thermodesulfovibrio sp.
GAAGTGATTGATGCACAGAAGATTGAGAATTTCTCAAAAGATTTAGACTTTGAGCAAATATTGAAAATTGCTAAATCTGCTAAGTCTAACAAAATTTTTATGGGTAAAATCAATCAAGTGGAGCTAAGAAAAAATGATTTGCTATTTTTTGACCTTTACAGAGCTATTTTTGGTTTAAACATAAAAGTTATAGATGTTGAATCAGCTCTTATTGAGCAGGAATACAGCATTGAAGAACAGGATTATTACACCAATTTGAGCTTGCCTAAGGAAATATGGGGATACAGTGAAAAGGGGCAGCTAAGTTTTGATGGTTCAATTTTTAAGGATTTAGCAAAAAAAGCATTGAAAGACTATTGGATGAGCTTGATATTAAGCTTATTGCATATATTGTTCACATTGAAGGAAATTGGGCTTATGTTGATAAAAAAAAACTGACTGTGTAAAAATTGGGCAAAGAATGGATGTAGTAAGAGATGCAAAACAAATAAAGCATCCAATAACTCAAAAAACAATTTACCTTCCAGCTGATTCCATAGCTACTTTGGAAATAAGAGAAATTGGACATGAGGTAAGCAAAGCATATATTATTGAGCAAGACAAAAAAATAAAAGTTGGCGACAAAGTAATGTATCGTTGTGAAAGAGAAAAAGTTGAAGACACTAATGTAATATTTTTTAAATCCTCAGATTAAAAAATTTACTTCAACTTAATTGTGCCTTCAAATACTTCCTCAGCAGGTCCTGTCATGTAAACATGTCCATCCTCTGCCCATTCAATTATTAGGTCTCCTCCAAGAAGATGAACTGTAACTTTTTTTTCAGTTAAGCCTTTTACCATTGCAGCAACCGCAGTTGCACAAGCTCCTGTTCCGCAGGCAAGGGTCTCTCCAGCTCCCCTTTCCCAAACTCTCATAATTATTTCATCTGGATTTTTTACATAGACAAACTCAACATTTGTGCGTTTTGGAAATATTGGATGGTGCTCAATAAGAGGACCATATTTTGCAACTGCAAAGTTTTTCGGGTCCTCGTCAAGGAAAATCACTGCATGGGGATTACCCATGCTAACACAGTTTATCTTTGTATGCCACCCTGCAATTTCAAATAAAAGGTCAAAAGCCTTTTGTCCCTTTGCATCCACAGGTATTTTTTCTGGATTGAATTCTGGAGTGCCCATGTCAACCTGAACAAGTTCTCCAACCTTTTTAGGTCTTATTATTCCTGCAAGTGTTTCAACTTCAAGAACTTCTTTATCTGAAAGTCCTCTGTCCCATATATACTTTGCAAAACATCTTATTCCATTTCCACACATTTCAACTTCTGAGCCATCGGCATTGAAAATTCTCATTTTGAAGTCTGCTTTTTGGGATGGATACAAAAGCAAAAGCTGGTCTGCACCAATTCCAAAACGACGGTCACAGTATTTTAGAGCAAACTTTTCAGGTTCAGGAAGCTCTTGTTTGAGGCAATCAATCATAATAAAATCATTTCCAAGTCCATGCATTTTTACGAAATCAATCTTTTTCATGAAAGCAACTCCTCCGGAATGATTTCATTTCTTATTAAGTCTTTGTATGTCTCTCTTTTTCTTATCAAAGCATACTGGTCGCCTTTTACAAGGACCTCTGCTGCACGGGGTCTGCTATTGTAGTTGGAGGACATGGTAAAACCGTACGCTCCTGCACTCATAACAGCAAGATACTCTCCTTGCGAGACTTTTTCAAGCTCTCTGTCTTTTGCAAGAAAATCTCCAGATTCACAAATCGGACCTACAACATCAGCAATCATTCTATCCCTTTGTTTTTGTGTGATTGGTATAATCTCGTGATAGGAGCCATAGAGCGTTGGTCTTATGAGGTCATTCATTCCTGCATCAACTATGATGAAATTCTTTGCATCTGTTTGCTTTGTATATAGAACCTTTGTAAGAAGAATGCCAGCATTTCCAACAATAGAGCGTCCTGGTTCAATTATTAGTTTGCCTTTTTTGTTTTTGACTAATGGAATTAAAGCACTGGCTAAATCCTTTGGATGAGGTGGATCTTCATCTTTGTAAGTAATTCCAAGCCCACCTCCAATGTCAATATATTCAATATCTAAGTCATGCTTTGAGAGATTGTCATAGAGGGATAAAATTTTCTTTAAAGCCTCAACATAAGCAGATGTTTCAGTTATTTGGGAGCCTATGTGTTTGTGAATGCCTATGACTTTTATGTTTTTCAATGACTTTGCCAACTTGTAATATTCAAGGGCTTTTTCTATGGGAATTCCAAACTTGCTTGTTTTTAAGCCTGTTGCAATGTATTTATGAGTTTTTGGGTCAATATCAGGATTTACTCTTAAAGCAACACGGGCTACTTTTTTAAGCTCTTTTGCCTTTTCGTTTATTTTGTGAAGCTCTGCTTCAGATTCAACATTGAACATCAGAATATTGCTTTTCAAGGCATACTCTATCTCCTCATCGGTCTTTCCAACACCTGCAAAAATGATTTTATATGGTTTTATTCCTGCCTTCAGTGCCCTGAAGAGTTCACCTCCTGAAACAATATCTGCTCCGATACCAAGCTCTGCAAAAAGAGTAAGTATTGCAAGATTAGAATTTGCCTTAACCGCATAGCAGATAATGTGGGGAACTTCACAAAATGCTTCCTCGTAGGCTCTGATATGCCTGATAAGAGTTCCATAGCTATAAACATAAAGAGGAGTTCCAAATTCTTTAATTAACTCATTCACAGGAACATCTTCTGCATAGAGTTCTCCATTTTTGTAAGTAAAGAAGTGCACGAGTTCCTCCTTTTTGAATTTTTTTAAATATAAATATTATACTAAAAATCGTTTTATTAACATGAATATTTTTGCAAAAAGGAGGACTTAATGGGAAAAAACATTGTTGAGAAAATTCTTGATGCCCATCTGGTATCAGGCAAAATAAAAGAGGGCGAGCTTGTGGGAGTGAGGGTAGATGAAGTTTATACTCAAGATGCAACTGGCACTATGGCATGGCTTGAGTTTGAGGCAATAGGTCTTGAGCATGTAAGAGTTCCAATAGCTGTATCATATGTTGATCACAATATGCTTCAAAGTAATTTTATGAATGCCGATGACCATTTATTTTTAAGGACAGCTGCAGCAAAATTTGGTGCATACTTTTCAAGACCGGGAAACGGAATTTGCCATCAAGTTAATCTTGAGCGTTTTGCAGCACCCGGTCTTATCGCAGTTGGAACAGACAGCCATACTCCAACAGGTGGCGGAATTGGAATGCTCTCCATAGGAGTGGGAGGTCTTGAAGCCGCATCAATCATGGCAGGTATGCCCTTTGAATTTACAATGCCAAAGGTTGTAAGAATTAATCTCTATGGAAAATTAAGACGCCCCTATGTCACAGCAATGGATGTAATACTCACTCTTCTTAAAATGCTTACAGTAAAAGGCGGTGTTGGGAAAATATTTGAATATGGCGGCGAAGGAGTAAAAGATTTAAGCGTAACTGAAAGGGCAACAATTACAAATATGGGAGCAGAGCTGGGTGCAACGACATCAATATTCCCAAGCGATGAAAATACATTGAAATTTCTTAAAGCACAGGGAAGGCAGCATCAGTGGATAGAGCTTCAAGCAGATGAAGATGCAGAATATGCTGAGATTATTGAGCTTGATTTAAGCGAAATTGAGCCAATGATTGCCCAACCCCACAGCCCAGACAATGTTGTGCCTGTGAAGGGACTCAAGGGCTTAAAGGTTCAACAAGTCTGCATTGGCTCATGTACAAACTCTTCATACAAAATGATGAAAACAGTTGCTCAAATACTTAAAGGAAGAGCAGTCAATGAAGATGTAACTCTTTTTATAAATCCGGGATCAAAGCAAGTTTATCAAATGATTGCAAGGGAGGGAGATATTGAGGCAATGATTTCAGCAGGTGCGAGAATTCTTGAATCTGCATGTGGTCCTTGTATTGGAATGGGTGGTGCACCGGGAAGCGGGCAGATATCTGTGCGTTCTTTTAATCGTAATTTTAAAGGACGCTCTGGCACAAAAGATGCTTTTGTTTATCTCGCATCTCCTGTGATTTGCGCGCTAACTGCGATTTATGGAGAACTTGTTGATCCCTTTGAAACGGATATAAAAATTGAAAATGTAACTGACCCTGAGCAATTTTTAATTAATGATAATATGCTTATTCCACCAAAAAAATCAAAAGATGTAAAGATAATCAAAGGACCAAACATAAAAGAAGTTCCAATTAAAGAGCCCCTTGAAGATAGAATTGAAGCAGAGGTTTTGCTTAAGCTTGGAGACAACATCACCACAGATGACATTCTTCCAGCAGGTGCACAGGTACTACCGTATCGTTCAAACATACCCGAAATTTCAAAGTTCACATTTAAAAACATTGATGAAACATTTTATGAAAGAGCTATGAAGGCAAAGGAAAAGGGAGGTGGAATTATTGTTGGTGGTGAAAACTATGGACAAGGTTCATCCCGTGAACATGCAGCAATAGTTCCAATGTATCTTGGTATTAAGGCAGTAATTTCAAAGTCCTTTGCAAGAATCCATCGTGCAAATTTGATAAACTTTGGAATCTTGCCTTTAATCTTTTCAAATCCAGACGATTATGATAAAATTGAACAAAGCGATATTTTAGAAATAAAAGATTTAAAAGAGGCTGTTAAAGATATGCAGAAATATCAGATTATTAACAAATCAAAGGGAGTTGTAATTGAGGCTTACTCTAATTTGAACCAAAAAGAAAAAGAGCTGATTCTAAGTGGTGGACTTCTTCCTTATGTGAGAAAAAAAGTATTAAATCAGTAATTTTTTAATGAAGGCATTAATTATTGAGCCCGGAAAAGTAACATCACACTTTGTAGAAAATTTATTTGAAACCTACGGATTAACCACTGCTACTGCTAATAGTGCTAAAGAAGCTTTATCTTTGGTTGAAAAAGAACATTTTGATATTATTGTTATAGCAAAAGTGCTCCCAGATGGAGATGGTCTATTATTAGCTCAAAAATTGCGTAAAGATTTTAATCTTTCTATTCCTATTGTATTAGTAACAAGTGATGTTTCACAAGAATTAATTGAAAAAGCTTTTTCAGTAGGTATAACTCTAATTGTTCATCGTTCAAAAGTTCAGCTTTTGGAGAATTTTATAAGGTATTACTTTGCTCAAACAGATGAAAGAGTATCAGGTGCTAAAATTCTACTCGTTGAAGACTCTAGACAATATCAAAAGGTTCTGCAGAGTATTTTAATCACCCGCAAATACAATGTTGATTGTTGCAGAAGTGTTTCTGAAGCTTTATCTTTAATTGAAAATAACGAATATGACCTTTACATAATTGACCTTGTTTTAGCTGATAATGAATCAGGTCTTTACTTGGTTCACAAATTAAGAGAGATGACAGATAATATTGTTTTGCGCCCCATCTTAGTTCTTACTGGTTATGATGATTTAACAAGAAGAAGCATTTTATACCGTTTAGGCGTGAATGATTATATTATTAAACCACCCAATGAAATAGAATTTCTTGCCCGAGTATATAATTTGATGACAATGAAAAAGATTTACATGCAAATGTTACGTCATGAACGGATATTAAAAACAATGGCTTTGAAGGATAGCCTTACAGAAATTCCTAACAGACGGGCTTATGATGAAATTTCTAAGAAATATGTACAATTAGCTAAAAGAGAAAATATTTCGCTTTCAATCTTGGTAATTGACATTGATCACTTCAAAAGAGTTAATGATGAGCTTGGTCATTCAAAGGGCGATGAAGTTTTAAAAGCAGTTGCAATGGAAATATCTAAGTCAGTTAGAATAAGCGATTTTGTTGCAAGATATGGCGGAGAAGAGTTTGCTGTTTTGTTAATGAATTGTGTTTTGAAAGACGCAGCAGATGTAGCAGAAAAAATCAAGAAAAGAATAAGTCAGAATGTAAGCACTTCTTTAGGACCAATCACTGTGAGTATAGGCGTGTCACAAGTAAATCCCAAAGATGAAACCATAGAAAAAGCATTTGAAAGGGCAGATAAGGCTCTTTATCAAGCAAAACAACAGGGAAGAAATAAGGTAGTTGCTATATCTTAAGACTAAAATTTTTTATTATTTAAAAATTCCTTAGCTTTTTGTTGATATTGAGAGGATAATAAGCAACTGAGACAATCCAAAAAATGGCTATAGAAATATAGAAATTACTAAAACATTTTGAAAAATAGACATTTTTTACTGTCATTGGCAGTGAATCGTGGCATCAAAAAAGACAAGGTTGCTCTGGTACTGATTTAGACTCGCAGTAACGAAAAGACAAGAGCCTCTTGATGAGGAAAGGAATGTCATCGTATGATAAATATATGGACATTGCGAGCGATTTTATTTCAGAGGCTTACTTTCTTTTTATGAGATTGCTTCGGTAGACCACCGGTCTGCCTCGCAATGACTCCCTTCTTTCGTCATTGCGAGTCTGCTGTTTTATTTTTTCGTCATCACGAGGCTTGCGAAGCAAGCCGAAGTGATCTCTCTTAGCTCCTTAAAGAATTACCACGCTATCGCTTGGAACAGGTGGACTCGCAGACATCTATTTTTCGGAAATTACCCAAAAATAGAGATAGACACTCGTCACTGCGAGCCCCCTGTTGCGAGCGATAGCGTGGCAATCTGGGGCGAAGCAGTCTCTAATAAGGCTTTATTGAAAA
>JBEPZQ010000100.1:0-6688 GCA_041640755.1 Thermodesulfovibrio sp.
GGGATAAGATTTTCAGAACTTACGAAAGTGCGAGAGAATTTTGTAGGCTAATCTAAAAATTATAACTCATTGATTTTAAAATTTTTTTATTCAAAAGTTGATGAAGTGGGGTCTAATAAGGCTTTATTGAGAAAACAAAGTAGAGATTGCTTCGTCGCTGTCGCTCCTCGCAATGACCTCTTTTTTGTCATCCGAGGCACACTCAGGTGCCGAAGTGATCTCTATTTCCGTTGCATAGAGAAAGAATAGATTGCTTCCTCCTCACCTCCCACGTAATCGCAATGATGGAAAAGAAAGTCCTTGCAGTAAAATGAGAGGTGATACCTCTCAATGATGGAAGAGTATACTTAGAAATAAAGTAAGGGAAAACGTTGCTATGAAGAACCCGAAGTAGCCTCTTGCGAGCCAAAGGCGTGGCAACCATTCTCAATGTCAATTAAGAATAGCAGAATTTAGGTTAATTTATCTATATTTTTGCAAAATTTCTAAAATCTTTGTTATCCTTTCAGGAAGTTGAATGTCTGGTTTAGATTTTTTTAAATTGCTCCATTTATAGAGTCCTATTGGGCATATTGTTGCAAAAGCTATTTTAAAATTTTTGCATTGTTCTGGACGGTCTTTATAAATTTTGCAGTTTGCTTATATGTATGTGCCATTGTTTATAGAAATATCTTCCAGATAATTACATTTATTGTTTTCAGGCTTTTTCCATCCATTATTAAATTTTACAGCCCATCTGAAACAGCATTCTCCACATCTTAGGCATATAAAGTTTTTTTCTGTATTTTCAAGGATTTCATTTAGTATTTCAGATGGTAAACTCATCTGCTATTTTCCTCTGTTAGGATTTTTAGGATGTTTTTCATATCCTCTGGTATAGAAGCTTCAAAACGAAGAAGTTCTCCTGTGATAGGATGTGTAAATTCAAGTATATGGGCATGGAGCATTTGTCTTGGCACAGGAATTTTTTTTCTTCCGATTTCTATATATGTCTTCCTTCCGTATGTTTTATCTCCAAGCACAGGATGTCCAATGGATGAAAAATGAACTCTTATTTGATGAGTTCTTCCTGTCAATATTTTTGCTTTGACGAGGGTATAATTTTTAAAATTTTTAACTGCTTCCCACTCTGTGATGGCTTCTTTTGCTCTTTTTGATTTTACAGACATTTTCTTTCTGTCATGTTCATCTCTTCCTATTGCCAAGCTGATTTTCCCTTTTCCCTGAATTATTCCATATAGAATTGTTAGATATTCCTTCTTTACCTCTCTCTTTTTAAATTGTTCAATCATTTTGTAATAAGCCTTATCATCTATGGCAATAACCATTATCCCTGAGGTTTCCTTATCCAGTCTATGAACAACTCCGGGTCTAAGCGGTCCTCCGACTGTTGCGAGTTTTTTAACATGATAGGCAAGGGCGTTCATAACCGTTCCATCAGTATGTCCTGCACAGGGATAAACTACCATACCTGCAGGTTTTGACATAACAACAATGTATTCGTCTTTGTAAATGATATCAAGAGGAAGGTTTTGGGGTACTAACTGGTCTGAAACATTATCAGATGAAAGAATTGGGGTTGTAATTTCAACTTTATCATTAAGTTTTAGCTTGTAACTTTTTGGTTTTAAAGTATTATTTATTGTTATTGCATTTTCTTCAATGAGCTGTTGTGCCTTTACCCTTGTTATGCCTAATTTTTCTGAAACAAACAAATCAACTCTTTTTCCCTGATCTTCCTCAGAAACTAAGAATAACTCTCTCATAGTCCAATTTTTTATTCAAAAATTGCCCTGTATAAGAATTTGAATTCATTGCAATCTCTTCAGGCGTTCCAGAAGCTACAATATAGCCTCCATTAGCTCCTCCTTCAGGTCCAAGATCAATTATCCAGTCTGCACATTTTACAATATCAAGGTCATGTTCAATTACAATGACAGTATTTCCCATATCTACAAGCTTTTGTAATATATTTAGCAATCTTTCTATATCTACCATATGAAGTCCAGTTGTTGGTTCATCAAGTATGTATAATGTCTTGCCAGTTGGTTTTTTGCTCAGTTCCTTTGATAGCTTGACTCTTTGAGCTTCTCCTCCAGAAAGGGTAGGGGCAGGTTGCCCAAGAGTGATATATCCCAGTCCAATGTCTTCCATAATTTTTAGTTTATAACTTAATTTAGGAAATGCTGAAAAGAATTCCTTTGCCTCTGAGACAGTCATATCCAGTACATCGCTGATATTTTTATCTCTGTATTTTATCTTAAGTATCTCTTCCTTATATCTTTTACCTTTACAAGTGTCACAAAGAACATATACATCTGGAAGTAGATGCATGGTGATTTTTTTCATTCCATCACCCTGACATGATTCACATCTTCCACCTGATAAATTAAAACTAAAATGAGATTTTGAGTATCCTCTTACCTTTGCGTCAGGTAGAGATGCAAAAATTTCTCTTATCTCTGTCATAACCTGAGTATATGTTGCTGGTGTTGAACGGGATGTTCTTCCAATAGGAGATTGGTCAACAAGGGCAATTTTATCTATGTTCTCAAATCCTTCAATCTTTTCATATTTCCCTGGAACAATATTAGAATCATATCGCTCCCTTAAGAATGCTTTATAAAGGACTTCATATATAAGTGTACTCTTTCCTGAACCAGCTACTCCTGTGATGCATACAAAAACTCCCAAAGGTATTTCCACATTGATCTTTTTTAAGTTAAAAGCTTCAGCTCCGAAGATTTTAATGCAATTCTTAGGTTTTCTTCGCTGTTTGGGTATTGGAATCCCATTTGCTTTTTTTAAATACTTTGCTGTGATGGAATTTTCATTTTTTAACAAATCCTCTGGCGGCTCCAAAGCAATTAAATATCCTCCCTGTCTGCCACCTGTAGGACCGAGTTCTAAAACCATATCTGCATTCATTATCGTGTTTTCATCATGCTCAACTATAATTAAAGTATTATTTCGCCTTGCAAGCTCTCTCATGCTGTTTATTAATTTAGCTGTATCTCTCGGATGCAATCCAATACTTGGCTCATCAAGCACATATAAAACTCCGCTTAAATGAGAGCCAAGCTGGGTAGCAAGCCTTATTCTTTGAGCTTCTCCTCCAGACAGACTGAAGGATGGTCTGTCTAAACTAAGATAACCGACTCCAATTTTTTCTAAAAATTCTAATTTGATGAATATCTCTTTCAATATTCTTTCAGCAATTACCTGTTCGTAGGAATTTAATTTTATTTCGGAGAAAAATTCTTTAAGTTCATCAATGGAAAGATTTGACAATTCAGCAATATTTTTACCATTTATTTTTACTGACAATGCCTCAGCTCTTAATCTTTGCCCATTACATCTACTGCATTTTGTTAAATTTAAAAGGTCTATCTCCTCCTCATCAGCTATATTTTCGTAACCGAGTCCTCTGCAGTGTGGACATGCACCGTATTTGCTGTTAAAAGAGAAAAGCTTAGGGTCTATTTCTGGTAAACTTATTCCGCATGTGGGGCATGCGAGAACTGTGCTAAATAAAATATCCTTGTTTTCATCAACAAGATTGACAACCACTGTTTTTGAATATTTTGTCGCAAGTTCAATTGCTCTTTTAATGTGTTTCTTATAATTTTCTTTGATAATTATTCTGTCAACCAATAGCTCAATTGTATGCCTTACATTTTTTTTAAGTTTTAAGTCTTGAGTAAGCTCTGTAATTTTTCCATCAATTCTTGCTCTGATAAATCCCTCTGCCCTTGCTTTTTCAATTTCTGCCTTATGTTCACCTTTTTTTTCAATTATTATTGGTGCGAGAATCTGAATTTTTGTTCCCACCGGCAGATTCATAATCTGCTCAACCATTTTGTTGATATCCTGATATGCAAGTTCCTTTCCGCATTTAGGACAATATGGAATCCCAATTTTAGCATAGAGTAATCTCAAATAATCGTAAATTTCAGTAATAGTGCCAACAGTAGAACGAGGGCTTCTATAAATTGTTTTCTGTTCAATTGAAACTGCTGGAGAAAGTCCTTCTATGTAGTCAACATCTGGCTTCTGGATTTGTTCAAATATAGTTCTTGCCTCAATAGGAAGGCTTTGAAGATATCTTCTATGGGCTTCAGCAAAAATAGTATCCATTGCAAGTGATGACTTCCCTGAGCCTGATGGACCTGTGATGACAATAATTTTATTTCTTGGAAGAATTATATCAAGATTCTTGAGATTATGTTGTCTGGCGCCTTTTACTATGATGCTTGTTTGCATCTTTATTGTTTTTTATATTCCCTTAATTCTGCTACTACTCTTCCAACTGGAACTTTTGTTTCTACCTTTAGCGGTATTTTATTTTCATCATTGCTGAGCCAGATTATTATATCTCCCTTTCTTTTGAAAAGCCCTTCTGTATCTAATTGAGGCTTAATGACAATTGTATCTACTTCTTTGTTGTTAAGCTCTATTTTCTCTTCTTTGATTACTTGCACATTTACCGTTGCAAATTTATTGCTATCAAAGATATCTATGGCTATAGAATCTTTTACATTTAAAGGCTTGGTTCGTAGATAGAAAAATCCCGAAAGGACATCCATATAAATTTTGTCAATACCCTTGTGATAGGTAGAATTATTTTTGATGTGGTTTATAAATACAATCTCTTTATTTTCATAATCAAAAAAAGTTTCTTTGTTACCTCTATGCTTCCCCTCTATTTGCACTAATGCAAAGTATTTTGGCTTTCCGTACTCTATTTTACTCTGAGCATGGTCATTTACATAGTAAAAATTGGAGATAAAACCTGCTGAATTGACTTTTGAGGTTATTGATATTTCATTTTCATTGCCTTTCACATATATAACAGCCGAGCCTACATATATTCCACTCCAGTATATGTCAAACTTCATTGTTTCATTAAGAAAACGAGTAAAAGGATTAGGTGTCTGAATATTGGAATTTGTCTGTATGTCCTCATTTTTGGCTATCGTCTCTTTGGAAATAGCATTATCTGTTGGAGAAGAGGTGTTTATAGTTTCATTTGATTTAGTTAAAGCATTGTCTTCTGTTTGTTCAGAGGATTCTGACTCAGAGGATTTATTTATATCTTTATCGGATTTAGGAATTTCATTTTTTACTGCCGTAGTATTTTTTGATTTATTTTCAAAAAAGTATGTTTCAATAAAATCAAATGAGGTAATAGAAAGGTTAGCCTTTCCAAGAAAGGCTAAGAGCGTTGTATGGATTATTAAAGAAATGATTAGCCCAACTATGATCCATCTTGTTTTCATATAATTAGTATAACACTTAGTTGACCAATAGAATAAAACAAAGATAGAATGAAAGGATTATGATGAGTTTGAGACTGAGTAAAAAATTTTTTCTTTTTGCGGTCTTCTTGCTTATAATTGTCCTGTCCTTAATAGTGAAGTTTAATATCACTCCGCTTTTACAAAAAACATTGACTGATGAGTTGAAAGATATCACAGGGATGGAAGTTTCAATTGAGAAGATTTATATTAATCTTATCCCGCTGAAATTAGAAGCAGAAAATATATTAATTCGTAGTTCTGAAGAGCAGTATCTAAAAATAGATATGTTAAAACTCTATCCGGGATTTGTAAATTTCTTTAATAAGGAAATACCTATTAGAAGGGTAGTAATTTATAAAGGCGAATATTCATTTGATTATCAAACAATTAATAAGACTATAAAGCATATTGAGGATTATTTAGAAAAACCATCCAAATTCCCTTTTAAATTCAAGTTCAATAATATAGAACTCAATAGTATCACAGGTTCGCTATTATATGACAATGATTTAAACTTAAGACTTTCAGAAATACACAGCCGATTAAATCTTAAATCTGAGCCTGAAATATCTTTTATTTCCAATGTTAAAATTATTTCATCAAAATATCCAAATGTTGATACTAATCTGAAAGCTTTTTTTAAGATCAGAAAAAGCGAGCTATTTATTAAAGAACTTAAAATTTTTGATGCAAACTCTCTTGTTAAATCTGAAGGGAAATTGGATTATAGCAAATTTTTGGGAGAATTCATTATTTCAGGGAAACTTTTTTTAAAATCTTTGATGAAATTCTTTGGTTTAACCCCATCAGGTTATGGTGAAATTAATATTGATGGCAAGATTAATTTAGTAGATGAAAAAAAATGGCTTGATAAAATTAATCTTGATTTATCCTTTGAAGGTGAATTTTTCCTTGAAGAATTAATGCAAATTTTAAAAGTATCTGAAAAATTAAGTGGTTGGATAGAAATATCTAAAGGAAAACTTCAAGGACCTCTTTCTGATTTTCAAGTGCAAGCTAAAGCAAATTTAAGGAATGGGAACATCTTGGGTATACAAATAGAAAAATTAAATGCAAATGCTTTATATAAAAAAGGTATACTGGAATTTACAGATGGAGATGTAAATCTTTACGGAGGGAAAGCAAAGGCTCATGTTTGGATAACATTGCCGATAGTCACAGAACACTATGTTTTTGTTGAACTCAATAACATATCAAGTAGTGGTGTTTTTGATTTAATTCACTGGAATCCCGGAATTGCAGAAGGAAAGGTAAAGGGGTGGATAAGCTCTCAAGGCAAAGAATTCTCACCTCGTGGCTCATTTGTTTACATGAGGACAGCCAAAACCCCGGAAGATTTAAGAGGAAAGATAAATTGGATACAGGGT
>JBEPZQ010000101.1:0-3850 GCA_041640755.1 Thermodesulfovibrio sp.
CTCTTTTCCATTTAAAAATACGCCGTAGGAGTCTCCTTTTTTTACATTAAATGCAATTGAGCTTCCTAATGACTGAAGATTCCATGCATAATCAAAAGTTTCATCAATTACGCTATCATCCTTTGCTAAGGTCCATTCATAATTTTGAAGCACCAAACATATAAAACTGTTTTCAGATGTAAACTGAGGAAAGCAAACTCTTTCAAATGAATTTTCCCAATGTTGTCCGTTAATGAAGGGTTTTACCTGCTTGTCTTCAATTTCAACAACTGCTGCTATTTTTTCTCCATCATTACTTACAAGTAGTTCATGAATAAGAGGATATTCATTTTTTATTTTGCTAATGTCGCAAATTAATTTTTCCCTTGTTTGCCAGTCCCAATTTTTCATTATTGGTATATATTAAATAAAATTTTGAGAATCATTGTCAAGTTTTTTTGGATTTAAAATAAAGTTTTTTGGTATAATTTTTTTAGCCCCCTTAGCTCAGTAGGATAGAGCACAGGTTTCCTAAACCTGGTGTCGCAGGTTCGATTCCTGCAGGGGGCATTTTATTAAACCTCGTCAAATTGCCTGCAAAAATTTTTTCAACTCTATCTAAACTGCAATATTATGTTATAATTGAATTAATTTAAAAACTAAATTGAGCGATTCTCATAGTCATCGTATGATAGATATATGGACATTGCGAGAGATTTTATTTCTGAGGCTATACTTTCTTTTTATGAGATTGCTTCGGGTGCTCAGACACCCTCGCAATGACGAGGAGGAAGGATGCCATGCAATTATATAGGCTAACTTAGGTTCATAAAAATGCTTAGTTTAGATTAAAAATTATCTAAAAGGAGGAATTAACCATGAAAAAGTTAATTTTATTAGCTATTTTACTCATTCCGTTCAGTGTTTTTGCAGAACCCCGTTATAATCTTCCAATAGAGAATTCACCATTTATTGGAGCTGCAGATGCTCCGCTTGTAATTGTAGAGTTTATAGATTACCAATGACCACATTGTGTTGAGGTCGGTCCGACCATTGATGGATTGGTAGAGGAGTTTAATGGAAAAGTGAAGCTTGTTATAAAGTTCTTTCCATATAAATACAGAGATTATGCAAGAATAGCTGCTGAGGCTGCAGTTGAAGCATGGAGGCAGGGAAAATTCAAAGAAATGCATAATTTATTGATTAAAAAATCTCCACGACTTGACAGAGAATCTCTCATACAGTATGCAAGGGATTTAAATCTTGATGTTGAAAAATTCACAAAAGCCATTGATAATTTTGAGGGTGCAGATATTATTGAAAGAGATTTGAAACTTGCAAAAGACCTTGACCTTTATGTAACTCCTGCCTTCTATATTAATGGCTTAAAAGTGCTTGGAGTAAGAGATTATGATTACTTTAAAGCTATAATCATGGAGGAGTTAAAAAATGTTAAGAAAAAATAACATTTGGATTTTTTTTGTTATTCTATTTACTGGATGTCTGTTATTAAACATTGACAGTTTTGCTTTAGATAAAAAGAAAAAAGAGCTTGCACCTTTGCCACCTCCTCCAATTCCAAAAGATAATCCAATGACTCCAGAGAAGATTGAACTTGGCAAAAAGCTTTTCTTTGACAGACGCCTTTCAGGTGATGGAACAACAAGCTGTGCAAGTTGTCATGACCCAGAGAAAGCATTTACAGATGGAGCAGAAATATCTCTTAGCTATCCTACAACAAGAAATTTTAGAAATGCACCGACTTTAATCAATACTGCCTATGCAAAAACTCAATTCTGGGATGGAAGAGCAAAAACTCTTGAAGAACAGGCTGAGTTCCCTGTAATGTCTCCCTTTGAAATGAATCAAAATCTTGATTTTGTTGAGGAAGAGATTAGAATTGTGCCTGAATACAGGGAAGCTTTTAAGAAAATTTTTGGACAAGAGGTAAATATTAAATTAATTGCAAAGGCAATAGCTGCATTTGAAAGAACACTTATCTCTAAAAATGCTCCTATTGACAGGTATTTAAAGGGCGATAAGAATGCATTATCTGAGGAAGCCAAAAAAGGCTTGGAAATTTTCAAGGGAAAAGGTAAATGCATTGAGTGCCATTACGGACCTTACCTAAGTGATCAGAAATTCCACGCCTTGATGGTTCCGGAAAATCCAAAGTATGCAAATGAAGATAAGTTTATTGTAACAAGAAGATACATAGCTAAGATAAACAAATTTCCAGATTACATGAATGTTAAGGATGATTTAGGTCGCTATTTTAAAACTAAGAAAAAACAAGATTACAAGGCTTTTAAAACTCCTACACTGAGGGAAGTTGCAAAAACTGCTCCATATATGCATAATGGCATATTTAAAACACTTGATGAAGTAATTGATTTCTTTAACAAAGGCGGAGGACAAGGAAATAAAGCTCTAAAGCCTTTAAATCTTTCTTTGGACGAAAAGAAAGCTTTAAAAACTTTTTTAGTTGAAGCTCTATCTGGCGAAGACTTAAAAATAAAACCACCAGAAATACCCTAAAAATAGGAGGATTTATGGAAATTGAGAAAATAATTAATGAAAAGCCTCATTTGAAGAGTCCCCTTGAGTTATATGAGAAAATAAGAAAATTTACTGATACCTGTAAAAGCGAAAAAGAGAGATTAAAACTGGAAAATAGTTCAGATTTAATAGATGTTGTTTTAACAAATTTTTCTGAAGTTTTTCAAACTCCTTATGAATCAATAGCATTTTTAAAAGATGAAATTTTAAAATCAGGAAAGGACCCTATAAAAGAACCTCAAACCTTATGGTCTCTTGAGATTCAAGGTGAAGATTTTTCTAAAGATGAAGTTGAAAGGCTTCTATTTGTTCTGAGCAAGCCTTTCTTTGTATTTTTAAGAAAAGAGGGACAAAAAGCTCCTTTTACGGATACAGGAAAATGCCCTATTTGCGGAACAGAGGCTTCTCTTGCAATGATTACTGAAAATAATGAAAAAATAAGGATATGTCCTTTGTGTGAGCATGGAGGCAGTTTCTTCAGAATCTGTTGTCCCCATTGTTTCAATAAAAATTCAAGCAGAATAGAGATATTTCTTGATGATGAAGAAATAAGAGTAGAATACTGCTTAGAATGCAACACTTATATAAAAAGCTTTAAAGAAGAGCATTATATTAAATATAAAGACCCTTTTTTAATTGATATTGTAAGTTTGCCTCTTGATATTGCTGTTCAGAAAAAGGGCTATATAAGACGTTCCCCTAATATTCTTGGACTGAGGATTATTGAGTAATGGCTGGGAAAAAAGTTTTCCATGAACTTTTAACTCTTAAAAATGCAAAGGAAAAACTTTTTAGTGAGTTTAAAAATAGAGTAAAACTTCCTATTGAAAGTGAATTAATTCATGTAAGAGATTCTCTCAATCGTGTTACTGCGGAGGCAGTTTTCGCAAAATTCTCATCTCCATATTTCCATTCTGCTGCAATGGATGGTTATGCTGTAAGGGCAAGGGATACTTTTACAGCAACGGAAAGAGAGCCAGTAAGATTAAAAATTGGTACTGATGCAATATGGATTGAAACTGGAGACCCACTTCCAGAGGACTTTGATGCTGTTATTCCTGTTGAAGATGTAAGTTTAGGGGAAGGCTACATAGAAATATATTCGTCAGTTCCACCATACAATGATGTTCGTGTAATTGGTGAGGATATTGTTGCAACTGAATTAATTATTCCTGAAAGTCATGCTGTTCGCCCTGCAGACATTGGAGCCATGCTTGCAAGCGGAATAACCCATATAAAAGTAAGAAGAAAGCCGATTGTTGGAATTATTCCAACTGGCTCTGAACTTGTTGACCCTGACACACTTCAGGAT
>JBEPZQ010000101.1:3860-6560 GCA_041640755.1 Thermodesulfovibrio sp.
ACAACTCTGCAGTTTTAAGTTCATTGGTTGAGGAAATTGGAGCAGTTGCAAAAAGATATCCTGTAGCAAAGGATGATGAGGAAGAAATAAAAAATGCTGTAAAAATAGCTCTTAAAGAGTGTGATTTAGTTTTGCTCAATGCTGGTTCAGGATATGGGAAAGAAGATTTTACATATAAAGTTATTAATGAACTTGGAGAATTAATAATAAATGGAGTTGCTATAAAACCGGGAAAACCTTTTATTGCTGGATTTATTGAAAATAAGCCTATATTAGGAATTCCAGGATATCCTGTCTCAGCATTTCTTTGTTTTGACCTTTTTGTAAAACCTTTAATTGAGTTTTATCTTGGAGTTTCTACAAAGAATGAAGAAACACTTAAGGGAATTCTTTCAAGGCAGATAAGCTCTCCAATTGGAGTTGATGAATTTGTAAGGGTAAAGGTTGGCAAAGTAGGAGAAAAATATATTGTTACACCAATGGGTCGTGGTGCTGGACTTCTTATGTCTGTTGTAAGAGCTGATGGCTACATTGTTATTCCTAACGGTTCTGAGGGATTTTCACAGGGAATGGAGGTCAATGTACATCTTTGGAGAAGAAAGGATGAAATAGACAAAACCATTGTTTGCATTGGAAGTCATGACAATACTTTAGATGTTTTGTACAATTTCCTAAGAAAAAGATATCCCGATGTAACACTTTCATCAGCCCATGTAGGCTCTATGGGAGGCTTGGCTGCAATTAAAAAAGGTGAAGCCCATGTGGCAGGAACTCATCTTTTGGATGAAGCAATAGGTGAGTACAATGTGCCATTTATCAAGAGACTTATGCCAGATAAAAGGGTTGTTCTTATAAATCTTGTCTATAGAATACAGGGATTCATAGTTAAAAAAGGGAATCCCAAAAATATTAAGAATTTTGAAGACCTTGTTCGTGATGATGTTATTTTCATTAACAGACAAGCTGGCTCAGGAACAAGGCTTTTGCTTGATAAATATTTAAGAGAACTTGGTATAAATCCTTCACAAATAACAGGTTATGAAAAAGATGACTACACTCACATGGGAGTTGCATCTGCTGTGCTTACAGGAAGGGCTGATGCGGGACTTGGGATTTTGGCTGCTGCTAAAGCATTGGATTTGGACTTCATTCCAGTTGCTGAAGAAAGATATGACCTTTTAATTCCTGCTGAATTTATAGAATCACCTATTATTCAGGCACTTTTGAATGTAATAAAGGAAGACGCAGATTTTAAGAAGGCTGTAATAAGTCTTGGCGGTTATGATGTTCGTGACATGGGAAAAATAATTTATAAAAATTAATTCTCTGCCTGTTCAATAGCCTTTTGAAGCTCTTCTTTGCCTATATCTACAATTCTCTTTGCTCCTATATATCTTTGAAAGTAATAAGGAGCTTCAAGGCTGTCAATTGTAACTTTCTTACCTCTTGTGGATGCGTGTATAAAAAGATTATCGCCAAGATAAATACCTACATGGGATGGAAATTTTGCATAGGTTTTGAAAAATACAAGGTCTCCCGGTTTTAGCTCTTCCTTTGAAACAGGAATTCCAACAGTAAACTGTTCTCTGGCAGTTCTTGGCAGATCAATACCTACCATTGAATAAACCTTCTTAACAAAGAAGGAGCAGTCAAGTCCTGTATAGCTATTTCCACCGAATTTATAAGGTAAATGAAGCATCTTTTTAGCAAACAACAACAATCTTTCAGTAATGCTCATCTGAGATAAATCTTCAGAAGTTTTTATTTCTTCTATTTCCTCAATTTTATTTTCTATATCAACTTTGGCAGTTTTGATAACAGGAACATTTTCATTTTCCCTTGCAGTGGAATTCTCCTGTTGGGAATTTGTTTTTTGTGCTGCTTTTACAACTAATTTTTGCCCTAATTTTAAGTTATTGCTACTTAGATTATTCAATCTTTTTATTTCCTCAACAGATACATTGTATTTTTTTGCAATCCTGTAAAGGTTTTCACCCTTTTTAACTGTATGATAAACTGGCTCTGTATTATTTTTAATTGCTTTGGATTTTACTGCAGATGAATTCTTTACAGGAATTTCTAATTTCATTCCTACTTGTAGTTTATTGTTTTGTAAGTTATTTGCCCTTTTTATATCATCAATGGAAACATTATATTTTTTTGCAATTCTGTAAATATTATCTCCCTTTTTTACTGTGTATGTTTCAGCAAAAACAATGCAGGGAATAAGCATTAATATGAAAAATAGAAATTGTATTTTCTTCATACGGCACCTCCTTCATGCAACATTAATTTTCTCAAACTGACTTAACTCTGGTAATTCTTTTAAACTTGATATGCCGAATAACTTCAGAAATTCTTTTGTAGTCCCATACATGAAAGGTCTGCCAGGAACTTCCTTTTTTCCTACTATTTTGATGAGTTTTTTTTCTAAAAGAGTTTTTATTGCATAATCTGAATTAACACCTCTTATTTTTTCGATTTCTGCTTTTGTAATTGGCTGTTTGTAAGCTATTATTGCAAGTGTTTCAAGGGCTTGCTCAGATAGTTTATTAGAGTTATTTAACTTTTTAAAGATTTTTACCCATTCTCCATATTCAGGATTTGTAACCATCTGATAGGAATCTTCAATGTTTATAATTATAATTCCCCCATTTCTTAATTTATAATCATCCATAAGCTCTTGAATAATCTCTTTGA
>JBEPZQ010000102.1:0-6546 GCA_041640755.1 Thermodesulfovibrio sp.
AGAGATTGCTTCGCATCCTTCGGATGCTCGCAATGACAGCAAAAAATACTTAATTTTCAAATGGTTATGCCAATTATTGGATTTCTATCGCTATTTTTGAGTCAATAATTGCAAATAACTTATATTCTCTGCTATTATTTAAATTATGTTAAAAATTTTGTTTCTAATAAGCTTCGTATTTCTGATTTCTAATACTGCCGATGCTGGAAAACTATGCCTCCAAGTAGTGGATGGTGAGGCAGTATACACTAATCTATGCGATGTTAGATTTGAAAAAAAATCAAAAAAAACAGCCTATAAACCTGTCCATTTTTCAACTGCCTCTGAAACCAAGTACTCCCGTGAAGAGCTTGAAAGAATAGTTGAAGAAAAGTCTAAAAAATACGGATTAGATGTGAAACTTATAAAAGAAATGATTAGAGAAGAGTCTGGCTGGAATGTAAATGCTGTGTCTCCTAAAGGTGCTATGGGTATAATGCAGTTGATGCCTTCCACAGCCCTTCTTATGGGAGTTAAAAATCCTTTTGACCCAAATGAAAATATTGATGCAGGAATAAGGTATATGAAATATTTACTGGAAAAATTCAATGGAAATGTTTCTTTAGCATTGGCAGCATACAATGCAGGTCCAAATCTTGTTGAAAGACTTGGCAGAATACCGAACATTCCTGAAACACAGGGCTATGTGCATAGAATCTCGCTCAGATACTCAGGAAGTGTTCCTCAAAATATAGGTTATTCACCTGAAAAGAATAAATTTCGTCCAATTAAAGCCGTTGTTCTACAAGACGGCTCAGTTTTATATACAAATGTGGATGACACATGGATAAGGCGATAATTGAAGAGATATTAGAGCTTAAAAAACAGAAAAATGCTATAATTTTGGCTCACAACTACCAAAGGGAGGAAGTTCAGGATATTGCAGATTTTGTTGGAGACTCCCTTGAACTGAGCAGGCAGGCAGTAAAGGTAGAATGCGATGTCATTGTTTTCTGCGGAGTTCATTTCATGGCAGAAACCGCTGCAATACTTAATCCTGATAAAACGGTTCTACTGCCAGAAATTGAAGCTGGATGCCCAATGGCAGACAATGTAGATGTTGAAGAGCTTAAGGAATGGATAAAAAAATATCCTGACTCTCCTGTCATATCCTATGTTAATACCACCGCAGAGGTAAAGGCTTTAAGTTATGCATGCTGCACATCAGCAAATGCTCCTCAAATTGTTAAAGCAGTTCCGTTTAAATCAGTAATATTTATTCCAGATAAAAATTTAGCTAACTGGGTCAAAAAAAATGTTCCAGAGAAGGAGCTAATTGTTTGGGAAGGTTTTTGCCCAACCCATCATATGATAAAAAAAGAAGATGTGCTCAGGGCAAAGGAAGCTCATCCAGATGCATTGGTTGTTGTTCATCCTGAATGCAGGCCTGAGGTGATTGAAATGGCTGACCATGTTGCATCAACTTCAGGCATGGTTAGGTTTGCAAAGTCATCTACAGCAAAAGAATTTATAATTGGCACAGAAGTTGGACTTCTTTACAGGCTTAAAAAAGAAAATCCAGAAAAAATTTTTTATCCCCTCAAAAGAACAATGATATGCCCCAATATGAAAATTACCACCCTTGAAAGCGTTCTTTCTGCCTTAAAAGAAAACAGATATATAATCAAAGTCCCCGAAGATATAAGAGTTAAAGCAAAAGAAGCAGTGGACCGCATGCTCTATCTTGTCTCATAAATAGTGCTATAGAGCAACAAGGCGGCAGTGTGATAGAAAAACATGGAGATTTCTGAAATAATCAAAGAAAAAATAAAAAAAGAAGGCGTAATTTCTTTTGAAGATTTCATGGAGATAGCCCTTTACTTTCCAGAGCATGGATATTACACAAGTCCTTTAACAAAAATCGGAAGAAAGGGCGATTTTTTTACAGCATCCCATCTTGGAGCAGTTTTTGGGATTTTGCTCGCAAAAGCAATTGAGGATTAGTACTTCAAAATGAACAAGCCCTCTGATTTCTCAATAACAGAAATAGGTCCTGGTATGGGTTATCTTGCAGAGGATATTCTATCAAATCTTAGTTTTTTACCAAGATACAACCTTGTTGAGATAAATCCCTATCTTGTTAAAATCCAAAAATCAAGACTTGAGAAATTTGGAAACATACCTGTTTGGCATAAAAATATTGATGAACTTTCAGAGGTAACTGGAGTGATTATTCTGAATGAAGTATTTGATGCCTTACCTGTGAGAATTTTTGAAATAAAAGATAAGCCCTATGAGGTTTATGTAACAGTTGATGAAACAGGTAATTTAAAAGAAACACTCTTTCCTGCAAGAGCTGATACTGTGCGGTATCTTGAAGAGTTTGCACCTTGGATATTTGATATAGAGGGATACAGGTCTGAGGTAAATCTTAAAGCAAAAGAATTTATTGAAAAGCTCGCCCAGAAATTAAAAATTGGTTATTTAATGATCTTTGATTATGGTTACACTTCAGAAGAATATTATAACCCTTCCAGAAACAGAGGAACACTTCTTTGCTACCATAAACACACAATCAGCGAAAATCAGTATTTAAATATTGGAAAGCAGGACATTACAGCCCATGTAAATTTTACAGCCATTGAGAAATGGGCTACTTATGCAGGATTCAAAGTTGAACATTTTTCATCCCAAAGCAAATATTTAATTTCTCTCTGTAATGAAGCTTTGTTAAATAAACTAAATGAATTAAAATTAATTCAACAATTTAAAAGGCTTGTGCTCCCCCAAGGTATGGGGGAGAGCCACAGAGTAATGATTTTATCAAAAAATATACTTCAGTAAGGTCTTTTGCCCGCTATATTGCCAGTTGGTTTGTAATTACAAACCCAAATGTATGAGCCATCTCTGCATTTTGCTCTTCCGCAACCAACTTCTCTTGTTTCTCGCCAAACCATTTGGGTATAATGTCCGCATCTTTTGCCTGCTCTGCAACTGTTGTTTATATAATCATAATCAAATCTTTCTTTTGCCCAATAATCAACCACATCTTTGGGCTTTGCAGGATAATTTGCCCAAAAAATATTTTCACCTAAATTATTGCTACTGTGATACATTTGACATCTAACACTTAATTTATCTGCCCAATCATGAGCAATTGATGCAAGCTCCTCTGACCATCTTAAATCAGGCACACTCACATATCTTCTCCATTTGTTATGCTCTATCAAAAGTTCTTCTTTTTCTCTAACTGTTAACATAGATGAGTATTGCCAACCCTGATAATTGAAAAAAGAGCAACCCACAATTAAAGCAACCACAAACAACAAATAAAATTGAGGCTTTATCATTATTTCATAGACCTTGAAAGCTCTTTGATTATTTCCTGCCCTATGACATTTCTCTGAATCTGATTTGTTCCCTCATAAATCTGAAGAATCTTAGCATCCCTCATCATCTTCTCAACTGGATAATCCTTCATATATCCTGCACCACCCATGACCTGAACTGCGTCTGTAGTAACCTTCATTGCAACATCAGTGGCAAAGGTTTTAGCCATTGCTGAAGCTTTTGTGATTTCCTTTGCTCCGCTGTCAATATATCTTGCAACTGAGTAAACAAGAGCCCTTGCAGCTTCAATTAAAATCGCCATATCAGCAAGCATGTGTTGCACTGCCTGAAAACTTATTACAGGTTGTCCAAACTGTACTCTTTGTTTTGCAAAGCGAGCTGCTTCCTCAAATGCTCCCTGAGCGACTCCAAGTCCCTGCGCTCCTACACCAACTCTTGATTGGTCAAGGGTTTTCATGGCTACAATAAAGCCCATTCCTTCTCTACCAAGAAGATTTTCCTTTGGAATACGGCAGTTTTCAAAAATGAGCTCCCTTGTCACAGATGCTCTTATTCCCATTTTGTTCTCTTTTTTGCCAAAGCTGAATCCGGGAGTTCCCTTTTCAACAATAAAGGCAGAAGCACCACGAGCACCTTTGCTTTTATCGGTAATAGCAATAACTGTGTATATTTCAGCCTCTCCTCCGTTCGTAATCCATTGTTTTCTACCGTTAAGAATATAATAATCACCGTCCTTTGTGGCAGTTGTCTGGATTCCTCCTGCATCTGAGCCTGCATTTGGCTCTGTAAGTGCAAAGGCTACAAGGCGTTTGCCATCAGCTATGTCTGGTAAATATTTTCTTTTTTGTTCTTCGTTTCCAAATAGAATAATTGGATATGTGCCAAGAGCATTGGCTGCATATGTGGTTGAAACTCCAAGACAAATCCTTGAAAGCTCCTCTACTACAAGACAAAGTTCAAAGCTTCCAGTGCCAAGTCCTCCATATTCCTCTGGAACAAAAACTCTGAACATATCAGCCTGTGCGAGAATTTTCATAATTTCCCAAGGAAACTCTCCTGTCTCATCAAGCTCAGCTCTAATTGGCTTTACATGCTTTTCTGCAATGTCCCTCGCCAAGTCTTTTATCATCTTTTGCTCTTCAGTTAAAAAATAATCCATTACACCCTCCTAATTTTTATTTTGATGTTCAATCTTCTATGCCTTCTATGAAAAATTTCTTTTTCATTGCAATTAATTATATTATTCGTTAATTGTCAATTATCACCATGCCTCTGGCTCGCCGTAAGCTATCATCATTGCCTTAATTGCAAGCTCCGAAGGGGAGTGGCAATCTCCCATTTCCTCACTTGGAGACCCTGTTGCGAGCAAAGCTAAGCAATCAAGGGAGAAGCAGTCTCTTAGATTGCTTCGGGTGCTATCGCACCCTCGCAATGACGGAAAGGAAAATGCCTCGCAATGACGAAGAAGGGAATGCCACCCAATAACGAAAAGGGGGGCGACTCGCAATAACGAAGGAAGAGGGTCATTGCGAGCCTGCCGACAGGCAGGCTGAGCAATCTCATAAAAAGACAGGATTGCTTTAGGACTAAAGTATCTCGCAATGTCCATATATCTAACATATGAAGAAGGATACTTCGCAATGAAGAAAAAAAGACCTCGCAATGACGAGGGAAAGAATGCCTCGCAACGACAGATTGCTTTTGCATCATGCTGATTCCTCGTAAATGTCTTCTTCTCGCTTTCCTTCAACTTCCATCCACTATCCACTAATATCCACCCCTTCTACAAGAAAACTCGGTGAGCCTATATTGCCATAAAACCTTAAATCATTGCCTAAGGCAACAATATTTTTAAAAACTTCTAAAACATTGCCAGAAATTACAGCCTCTTTAACAGGATACTTTAACTCACCATTTTCTATATATACTCCAGAAATCCCAACTGAAAAGTCTCCACTAACAGGATTTGCAGTATGCATACCCATAACTTCTGTAATGTATACTCCTTTGTCAACATTTTTTATAAGTTCCTCTTTGCTATATTTTTTTGCATCTGTATCAATATAGAAATTTGTAGGACCTACAGAGATTCCACTTGCAAGCCTGACAGCATTGCCTGTTGATGATGTTCCCATCCTTTTGGCTGTATATGTGTTGTGCATCAGTGATTTAAGCATGCCTTTTTCTATTAAAATTTTCCTTGATGTGGGCACGCCTTCTCCATCAAAAGGTGTGGAGCCGAATTTTTCTGGAATTGTTCCGTCATCTATGATGTTAATTAATGGATTTATAACTTGCTCATTCATTTTACCGATAAAAAGTGACCTGCCAAGCAAATAGTTTTCTGCTGAAAGCGACTGGGATAAAAGCTCAACAAATTCAGTTGCCACAAAGGTGTCAAAAACTGCAAATCCTTTAAAAGATTTAATCTTTTCAGGATTAAGAAGCATAAGAGCCTTTTGTCCTGCTTCTCTTCCTACCTCTTTAACATTGATATTTCTAAAAAATCTTTCAGCCCTGTAAGACCATGCCATCTGTGGAGATTTATCTTCTGCTATAGCAATTATATGGGCAGTTATAGTTGTAAATGGGTGAAAGATAGATATTCCATTGGAATTTATTATTCCCATGTCCTCAATTGTTATTGAAATTTCAGCATTTCTGAGTTTTTTTATTCTTTTGTCAAAAAAAGCCGCCTTCTGCATATCAATAAGGAGAGCAGAGAGAGAATTTTTGACTTCAAAGATATCTGCATCAAAGACAACTACTTCCGTGAAATCTCTGCTTGATGGGAGACTCAGAAATTCATCTGGTTCAGAAATTTCTGCTATTTGTATAGCAGAGGCAAAAGCATCTATAAGTTTATCAAAGCTTGAGCAGGTGGAAGTCCCTGCTTTTTGTTGTTTGATAACTCTTACAGAAAAAAACTCCTTTGCAGAATTCTTTTTTTTGTCAATATTTAAATCCTTGCCTTCAACAGAAAAGGATTTTTTTCCTGAAAAGTAAATTTCCCATTGAAAATTTTTTATTTCAGGAAGTTTTTTGTAGATAATCTCAATATAGTCATTCAAAATATGTGGCTGCTGCATAATCAGACTCCCAAACAGTAATGCTTTCAAGAACTACAGGATAGTTTTGAAGCTTTTCTTTTAATGCCGAATACAGCCATCTTGCAATGTTTTCACTGGAAGGATTTATTTTATCAAATGGTTGAAT
>JBEPZQ010000103.1:0-5162 GCA_041640755.1 Thermodesulfovibrio sp.
CAATTAATACTGAAAAACTACAAAATAAAGTGATTGAAAGAAAAGAAAAAGCTTATCCTCTTTCAGATTTTGTTGAAAAAATTCAGATTAATCCTGAAGAAGTGTGTATAATAGTTAAAGATGGAGCAATCAAGGCAAGAATAACTGAGATTGTGGAAGCAATTTTTGGTGTCTCATGGAAAGATTTGAATATAAAAAGAATAGAAATGACAGGATATACAGGAGGCTGGATAGAACCTTGAGCAATGAACTTTTAATTAATGTAAGCAAGCAAGAATGCAGGGTTGCCCTTCTTGAAGGTGGGCAGGTTGTTGAGTTTTATACCGAAAGAAAGGGAGACTCAAGCTATGTAGGCAATATATACAAAGGCAGAGTTGTAAAAGTATTAAAAGGCATGCAGGCATGCTTTATTGACATTGGCTTGGATAAAGCTGCATTTCTTTATGTTGATGATATAAGGGGAGGAATCAAAGAGCTTTATCCCTTTTTGGAAGCAGAGGAAGATACAGAGTTTCTCTCAAGACTTGATGTCAAAGATGCATCCATTGAGGAGCTTGTTCAAGAAGGACAGGAGATTCTTGTTCAAGTTGCAAAAGACCCTATCGGAACAAAAGGTGCAAGAGTAACATCAAGGATAACCTTGCCGGGTAGATATGTCGTGCTGATGCCTGGCATGGAACACATTGGAATTTCAAGAAAAATAGAGGATGAGGATAAAAGAAAAGAGCTTAAGGAGATAGCTACAAGAATTAAACCCTCTGGTTTTGGACTAATTATGAGAACAGTAAGCGAAGATGCCACAGAAGAGGAAATTCAAAAAGATATAGATTTTCTCCTTTTGCTTTGGGACAATATCCAGAAAAAGAAAGACAAAGCCCATGCCCCTTCTTTAATTCATAGCGAATTTGACCTTGTATTGAGAAGTCTGCGGGATTTTATGACCCAGAATGTAGACAGATTGATTATTGACAGTTACGAGGAATGGAAAAGACTTAAAGAATTTGCAGAAATTTATTTCCCTCGCCTTACTGAAAAAATAGAACTTAACGAAGGAGACGAGCCATTATTTGATGCCTTTGGAATAGAAGTTGATCTTGACAGAGCTTTAAGAAGAAAAGTGTGGTTGAAATCTGGTGGTTACATAGTAATTGACCAGACAGAGGCAATGAATGTAATTGATGTAAATACAGGAAAATTCGTTGGTAAAGAAAATCTTGAAGATACCATTCTTCGTACAAATCTTGAGGCAGTCAAAGAAATAGCCTATCAAATAAGATTAAGAAATCTTGGTGGAATAATCTTGATAGATTTTATTGATATGGAAAAGGAAGAGAACAAACAGAAGGTCATAAATGCCCTCTCTGAGGCAACAAAAAAGGACAGGGCAAAGACAACGATATACAATATTACTGAACTTGGAATAGTTCAGATGACAAGAAAAAGAACAAGAGAGAGTCTTGAAGAAATATTGTGCGACAGCTGTCCGTATTGTGAAGGAAAGGGAAGAATTAAAAGCATAAGGTCTGTAGCTTATGAGATTTTAAGAAAGCTCAGATATCTTACTGTGCCTGAAGGAACTGAAATCACTGTTTTAACCAATCCTCAAGTAGCAGACCTGCTCACTGATGAGGAGAGGGACTCTCTGGAAGAGCTTGAAAATAGCAAAAAAATCAGAATTACCATTAAAAAAGACTCAAATCTCCATCAGGAAAACTACCACATTCATCAAAACATCCCAACCTAAGAAAAATGAACTTTGTAGAATGTAATAAATGCGGAAAATGTAAAAATATTTGTCCAAGTTACTCCATTTTTCTTAATGAAGCCTTTTCTCCACGAGGAAGGGCTCAACTCATAAGCTATTTCAAAGAAAATAAAATCAAAGAAAGCACAAATTTAAGGGAAAGAGTTTTCAGTTGCCTTTTGTGCGGAGACTGCTCAAACAACTGCCCCCTTGATGTGAATGTGCCATATCTTGTTTACGAGGCGAGAGAGAGAATGCATAAGGGCTTAAGCGGATTACTTTTTAAATACTTTTCACTTTATCCCGGAGCATTCTTTTCTCTAATAAGAACAGTAAACCAGATTAAACCAATTGTAAATTTATTAAAAAAACAAAAAAAATTGCCTACAAACTTCCTTGAAAAATTTTCTTTTTTTCCTAATAAAAAATTTGACAACGAAGCTTTTAGAATATTCAATAAAGTCAGACCAAAGGGAAGAGTTGCACTTTTTTTAGGATGCACAACAAACTTCCACTTTCCTTTTATTTCAGAAGCCCTCATAAATCTCCTGACATTCGCAGATTTTGAAGTTATCATACCAAAACAATACTGCTGCGGTGCACCGCTTTTATCTGCAGGATTTAAAGAGGACATGATAAAGCTTGCAAGAAAAAACATAGAAATTTACAATTATTTCAATATTGATGGAGTAATCACACCATGTCCTACTTGTGCCCATTTTATTTCTGATGTTTACAAAGATTTCACTGGCGATGAGATAAAAGTTTTAAAACTTGCAGATTTAATCTCTGATATAACTTTTCATCAAACCCTATCCACCAATTATCAGTCACTATCAACGATTTTTCATGTTTCATGCCATTCCAAAAATTATACAAAAGAAACAGAATCAATTCTATCATTACTAAAAGATTTTGGCATCAAGAAAAAAGATGGTTGTTGTGGATTTGCAGGACTATTTTCTTTCTTATTTGAAAAGCAGTCTATGGATATTCTGGGGAAAAAAGTTTTAGAATATCAAAAGGTGGACATAATAATAAGCTCTTGCCCAAATTGTATGATTCAGTTTAATTTTGCTCTTAAAAATAAAAAAATTTTGCATTACGCAGAATTTATAAACAATCTCATAAAAGGAGAAAAAGATGACAGAAAAAGACCCTAATTTAGAGATAGTTTTACCAGATGGTACAGTTTATAAACCGTCTGCCAAGAAATCCCATACAGTAACCGGCTATACACCTGATGGTCAACCCAAAAAAATGAAATTTTCACAAAAAACAGCATGTGAAAGGTGCGGAGAATGCTGTAGAAGAGACACCCCTGTGATACTAAAAGAAGATATGCCGTTGCTTACAAAAGGTATCATTTCAGAAAAGGATATTTATACAATCAGAGAAGACGAAAAAATTCGCTCATCCATTGATGCAGATACTTATTACAGCTCAATGGAGCTCATAAAAATTCGTCCAATTTTCGGTAGTTTTATGTGTCTGTTTTATGACCCCGAGGAAGGATGCACAATATATGAAAATAGACCTACTGTATGTCGTGAATATGAATGCTGGTCACAAAATATTACAATTACAGGACTTGAAGAAAGAAGACTTACGAGAAAAAATCTATTTGGAAGCATAGAGCTTATTAACGATATTATAGATAAGCATGAAAAAAACTGTTCCCTTGCAAGATTTGATGAACTGATAAGCAAATTGAAAAAAGGTAAAGAGGAAAACATAGAAAAAATAGCTGAAATGATACTTTACGACTCTTCCGTGAGGGATTGGCTTAAAGAAAAATTATCAATTAATGAGGATTTAATACCCTTGCTTTTAGGTCGTTCTTTATTTGAATTAGCACCTGTTTATGGTTTAATAATAGAAAAAGAAGGAGAAAACTTTATAATCAAGGTTACACAGGAGGATGAGGAATGAAATTTTTTATTGACACAGCAAATATTGAGGAAATTAAAAAAGCATGGGAAGTTGGAGTTATTGATGGAGTTACTACAAATCCTTCTCTTATCGCAAAGGAAGGCAGAGAACCCATAAGCCTTCTCAAAGAAATATGTGAAATAGTTGATGGTCCTGTTAGTGCTGAAGCTGTATCATTGAAACATGAAGATATGTTCAAAGAAGCACTTGAATTAAGCAAAATTCACCCAAACATAGTGATCAAAATTCCTATGACAGAGGATGGACTTAAGACAGTAAAAAAACTTTCAAAGGAAGGAATTAAAACAAATGTAACACTGGTTTTCTCTCCCACTCAAGCACTTCTTGCAGCAAAAGCAGGTGCAACTTATGTGAGTCCCTTTGTCGGAAGGCTTGATGATATCAGTCATTTTGGAATGGACTTAATAAGAGATATTCAAATCATTTTTGAAAATTACGCCTTTGACACAGAAGTGATTGTAGCAAGCATTCGTAACCCATTGCATGTGCTTGAGACAGCAAGAATAGGAGCAGATATTGCTACTATCCCATATTCTGTAATTAAGCAACTCATAAAACATCCACTTACTGACATAGGCATTGAAAAATTTCTTAAGGATTGGGAAAAGCTTAAAAAATAGGAGGTATCCGATATGAGGTTAAACAGGAAGTATATTTTACCGGGAATATTTCTGATATTGATTGGTATAACCATAGGACTTGTGATTGCATCAAAATTTGATATTCAGCCAAAAGGATTTTCACAAGATTATCAAATTTCAAAAGAATCGCAGGAGTTACTTTCAAAAATAGGAAATGCGATGGCAGAGGTGGTTCAGGCTGTACAACCATCAGTTGTCAACATCTATACAACTAAAAAGATAAAAAGACAGCCCATGCCATTTCCCTTTAATGATCCCTTTTTCAGAAGATTTTTTGGTGACGAGTTTGAAGGACTATTTGACAGACAAAGGGAATTCACACAGACTTCTCTCGGCTCTGGAGTAATAGTTGATGAGTCTGGATACATTCTTACTAATTACCATGTCATAAAAGGCGCTGATGAAATTAAGGTTAAGCTTTATGACAAGAGAGTTTTTGACGGCACAGTAATAGGGTTTGATGCAAAGACTGACATTGCGGTAATAAAAATCAAAGCAGACAAAATAAGAGCCATAAAATGGGGAGATTCTGAAAAACTTAAGGTTGGCGAGACAGTCATTGCTATCGGAAATCCTTATGGACTCAATCTTACTGTTACAAGCGGAATAGTAAGCGCAACAGGCAGGGCAAATGTTGGAATTGCAGACTATGAAGACTTTATCCAAACAGATGCAGCAATTAATCCCGGAAACTCTGGTGGACCACTTGTAAATGTTCGGGGAGAGCTCGTTGGAATTAACACTGCTATCTTTAGCACAACTGGAGGATATCAGGGAATAGGCTTTGCTATTCCGAGCAACATGGCTAAAGTAGTTATGGAAAA
>JBEPZQ010000103.1:5172-6446 GCA_041640755.1 Thermodesulfovibrio sp.
AGAATTGCTAATTAAAGCACAAAAAAGTAATTCGTGGATGGCTCGGAGTCAGTATTCATGATGTTACCTCTGATATCGCTCAAACTCTTGGTATGAGGGAAATAAAAGGAGCAATTGTGACAGATGTTCAGGAAGGAAGCCCTGCTGAAAAATCTGGTCTTAAAATGAAAGATGTAATCATAAGCTTTGACGGAAAAAATGTAGAAGATGCTGCCCATCTTAGAAATCTTGTTGGCAATACACCTCCAGGCAAAACAGTACAGATGGAAATAATAAGAGATGGTAAAAAATATACACTTAGCGTAACTATTGGAGAGCAACCCTCTGAACAGAAAGTTGCTATGGGCGAATCAGTACTTTCAGGAATACAAGTTGAAGAACTTACAGACAAAATAAGAAATCAGCTAAACATTCCCAAGAGAATCAGCGGAGTGGTTGTTTCTTCAATTGACCAAGACTCACCTGCATACGGATTGCTTGGTCGTGGTGATGTAATCATGGAAATCAACAACCAAAAAATAAGGAATGTAAAAGACTTTATGAAAATTGCGAATACAACAAAAGACAGGGCTGTGGTTTGGTTTTACAGAAACGGAGTTGTTTCATATATTGTTTTGAATGTCAAATAATGACTGAAAAAAGGAGTTCAGCATCTGCTGTCTTACTTGAAGCATTTTACTAAAAGTATTTGAAAATTCTCTAAAAACTCTTGCAGGTGCTGACTCCATCTCCTTGTAAAGCTCTTTACACAGATACCAGTTGCATCTAAGAGGTCTGAGATAACGCGGAATTTTACATCCCTTTTCTGTAAGAAGGTAGCATGGTTCTGTTTCTTTAAGATTTCTGTCTGGTATTGGAAATTTTTCTCTTAATGCTAAAATGTAAATCAAATCATCATACTCATATCTGCTATTTTTGTTCAAACAACATATGTGCGTGCAGCATGAACAAACTTTTTTGGAGTAAATATCAAAGAAAGGGTCAACCTGTACAATATATTCTTTTACTTCCTCCGCAAGTAATTTCGTGTCCTGAAATTTATCTGGGAACTCTTTGAAAATAAAGTCTATTTTATCTATCAATCTTTTTAATTCATCAACATTATCCCACAAAAGTATTTCCCCAGAGCGAGGTATCATAAAATTAACCATTGCAGAAATATTATATCCGAAAAATAGCGATAGAAATCCAATAATTGATATAACCATTTGAAAATTTTATTTTTTGCTGTCATTTCGAGCATCCGAAGGATGCGAAGCAATCTCGTCTTTTAC
>JBEPZQ010000104.1:0-6406 GCA_041640755.1 Thermodesulfovibrio sp.
TTATCGCTATTCTGATTCTCTCCACAAAAGAGGCTTATATTTATGTTAAAAGGCAAAAGATAGAAGAGTCTTAATATGGGTTGGCAGCTTTATCTTCTCTTAGCCCTTGCCCTTCTTATTATTATGGCATTCAAGCTCACTAAGGTTCTTGCTATGATTGTAATCCTATCAGTGTTTATCATTTTTTTAGTTGCCTATTTTTCTAAAAAAAGGAGGCAAAGGTGGTAAAACTTGACTTTTCAAATGTTTTAGTGGAGGGAATAGGAAATAGCGGAATTTCCATTGAGCAGCTTGAATCCCATGCAAAAAAAGCAGTCTCTCTCATTTCATCAAGCAATTACAAGGAACTTGAATTTCTCAAATTACCTGAACAGGACTTAACAGAGCTTAAGGAGATTGGGAAAAGGGCAAGGGATTATGAGTATTTTGTTCTTCTTGGAATAGGCGGAAGTGCATTGGGTCCGAGAGTTATCCTTGAATCCCTTAGTCCCATGCATAATCTGAAAAAGTCACCAAAGATTTTTATATATGACAATGTTGACCCTGCAACTTTTCGTAATATCCTTGAAACCATAGATTTAAAAAGAACTCTTATCAATGTGATTTCCAAATCAGGAAGCACATCTGAGACCCTTGCATCGTTTTTAATCTTCTGGAGAATGATAAGGGACAAAAAGCTTGATGTAAGTAAACATTTTGTTTTTACCACTGATCCTGAAAAGGGAAATCTTCGCAGGCTTGCTGAAGAGTATGAAATTCCAGCATTAACCATTCCGAAAAATGTTGTCGGAAGATACTCTGTGCTTTCTCCTGTGGGTCTCCTTCTTGCTGAGGCAATAGGTATAAAAAGTGAAGCATTACTTGAGGGAGCAAGGGATGTATCAAGTAATGCTTTTAATGAAAACTTAAATCAAAATCCAATGGCTTGCATGGCATCTGCTCTTTATTTGATGGATACATTAAAAGGAAAAAAGATAATCGTATTTATGCCTTACTCAGACAGGCTAAAAACTCTTTCTGAATGGTTCTGTCAGCTTTGGGCTGAAAGTTTAGGCAAAGAAGGCAAGGGAACAACTCCTTATCCGTCTTTGGGAACTACAGACCAGCACTCACAGCTTCAGCTTTGGATGGAAGGTCCTGAGGATAAAGTTATTTTATTCTTATCAGTTGAAAGGCATGGTTATCAAGAGGAGATTCCAGAGGAGTTTCACGATATTGAGGGATTGAGATTTTTAGGTGGACACACCCTTGAGGAGCTTATAAACACTGAACAGATTGCAACTGAGATGGCTTTATGGATGAACAGAAAGCCTAACATGAAAATCATGCTGTCTAAAATTGAGCCATACATCATAGGACAGCTCTTTCAGTTTCTTCAGGTAACAACTGCAATGGCTGGCATGCTTTATGGCATAAATCCGTTTAACCAGCCCGGAGTAGAGCTTGGAAAAAGGCTTACCTACGGAGCTATGGGCAAGAGAGGATTTGAAACAGAAGGAGAACAGGTTAAACAATATCTTAAACAAGAAAAGATAACCAGTTCACTGAAAATGGAGGGATAAAATGAAGGCTTTATTCAAGGCATTCAGAGAGCCTGAAATTTTAGACAAGGAAACACATGCGGATATTAAAATAAAAAAGCCTGAGAATTACGCATTTATGGAAGATGTAGAGATTGTTCCTGTTGTATACAGTGAACTTATGATTGCATCAATGTATTGCCCTGTGTTCTTTGGTATTTCAGAAAACACTGTATTTCCCTTTGCAGTATTGGGAGCAGGTGGTAGAAATGTATTTGTAAGAGACGATGGCTCATGGAAGATAGATTTCATTCCCAAACTTGTTGAGCTTTATCCGTTTGGTCTTATTAAAGAAGGAGATGATTATGTCGTGATAATAGATAAATCTTGCCACGATGAAAATGGCGAAAGGCTTTTTAATGATGGCGAGGATACAGAGTTTTTTATTTCTCAGAGAAATAAAATAACGGAGCTGGCAAGGGATTTAAATGACGCAATTGGATTTTGCAATGAATTAGTGGCTGAAAATTTGCTAAAACCAATGAACTTGTCAATTGACCTTAAATGCGGAAAGGCATCCATAAAGAACATGCTTGTTCTTGATATTGAAAGATTCAACAGAATATCTCCAGAAAAACTATGGAGTATAAACAATAAGGGTTATTTGCTAGTTCTTCTCTCGCATTATCTAAGCCTACGAAACTTTCAGCTTTTTGATTTTTATGCAATAGGATAGTTTTATCTTACATCACCTCTACTCCATATTATCTCAACAGCTGACATTCTAATTGCTCTTTTTATCATACTTTCAATATCGACTCCCAAACTTCCCTTCACAGCTAATGCATACTGAAAGTTACCGAGATATGGAGAGTTAAGATAAAGGGGCTTCAGCGTTTCAAGAACTATTGCTCTGCTTGCATTTGCATCAATCGTAAACACTTTACCATCAGGCATTTTAAGGTCAACTGCTGGAGGATTAACCCCCTCAAGAACTGTTCCGGGAATAAGAGGTTCAGTAAATAGGTGGATTTCAGAGAAACCAGCTTTCTTCAATGCATTATGAAGCGTCCAAAGTTTCCATCGTGTTACATGATGGGGTGGATAGTCATTATACCACCATTTGTATTTTCTATATCCATGTGCAACGTTTTCAAACTTATAAAAAGGAGGACAGCTTAAAATTAAAATTCCGCCTTCTTCAAGTAAATTAAAAATATCTTGTAAAAACTTTAATGGCTCATCAACATGTTCCAGAACTTCAAAAGCTGTGATTATTTTGTAAGGTTTTTTCATATCTTCGGGAAGTTCTTTAAATGTGATTGCCTTAGCAATATTTAGATTGTATTTTTCTTTTGCGATTTTCACAGCCTCCTCTGAAGCCTCCATTCCATAAGTTTCATATCCGAGACTTCTCATAATTAGCATAAAAAATCCTGTTGATGCACCAACATCAAGATGTTTTCCTTTTGGAAGAAGGCTTAAAACTGGCAAAAGAGCAGTAAATCTTGGAACTCTTCTCCATTTTTCAATCTCCTCTTTTTCTTCTGCAACTTTTTTATATGATTCATATAGAGCTTTTGTGGTTTCCACAGTAAAACTCATTAATCCACCATACTCTCCTTTATACGCCTCATCATAATCCATTGTTTTCATCGGATATGTAAACTGAAGTCCGCAGGAGGGACATTCAAAAATTCTAAATCCGTTTATAACTTCAAAAAGTGGAATATGACCTGAAAATTCACACAGTATGCATTTTTCAGGCTTTGGATAATTGCTCTCCAAAAGTCTCTCTGCATCAAGCAAGGCATAGTAAATAACCTCAGCAGGAATGCTTTCAATGCAAGGACTGTAAAACTGTGCTTTAGCCTGAGCTTCAATGCATGGACTGTCTGTAAAATGTCTTTTACATGGGCTTACACATGTCTGTCCCCTGTAATTTGGTGCAACTCCTATTACAGTTGGATATGTTGAGCATCTGAGTGCTGCATCAATAGGACCAAATACAGCAACAGTAGGCTTTCCAAGTCCAGCTGAAATGTGCAGTGTTGCAGTGTCAGCAGTTATTACTGCATCTGAAAGTGCAACTGATGCAATTAAATATCTCAAATCTTTCATAAAAACTGAAAAATTTGCTGCCCTTATTCCGTAAACATCAAGAGCTGTCTCAACTGTAATGTCCTCATCAGGCAAAGAACATATTACAGGCACATATTTATCCCATATCAAATCCTCAATTTTCTTCAGCAACTTAGGTGGCAGGGTTCTATGGATGGATGATGCAAGATAATGAAAAAGCAGAACTTTTTTGCCACCAGATGCCTTTCTGATTTTGTCAAATTTCTCCTTCATCTCTTTTAATACATCCTCATCAACAACAATATCCGGTGTTTCTTTTTCCGCATTGTAAAGATGAAACTTCCAAAGAAAATACTCAACCATGTTTAAATTGTCAAACTGGGGAGTATTAACCATTTCAACAACTTTTACAATGTAGTCAGCCTTTGACACTTCCTTGAATTCAACAGGCATGGGAAGAAGTTTATCAATATAGGGAAGCTTTTCAAGTACTGGGCGGGCTCTACCTGATATTGTCACATGAAGGCTTATATCAGGATATCTTCTTTTAATCTCCCTTAGTGCAGGAGTCATGCATAGGGCATCACCTATTGCTGCCTGAGCTATGACAAGAAGGGTTTTACCGTTTAAGTCTTCTCCGTTATAAAAAGGTGGCAGAACACTCATTGCCTGTTCAAATTGAGCTTTTATTTTTTCAGGTAAAAGTCCGAAAACATCATTTGCAAAGAGAAGTTTATCCCCGGGTTTAAGCTTAAAATGGTAGCCATTGAAATCAAAATTCAAATTACTCTTTGCCTTTGCAACAATCATTTTTGCCTCCGATGGATTAACTAAATTTTATGACTATTTTAACACAACTTTAATGGTATTTCAGCAAAAAATCACTGTGGGCTGAAGGTAAAGCTAAATGTCTATGACTTTTTCAGGGGTGTCAATGGGTATTGACAATTATGTTTAAAAAATTCTATTTTAACTGCAATGGGATTTTTAAGGTCATTCAGTGTTTTAGTTATCTCTAATGAGGCAAAAAAGATTTACGAAATTTTCAACTCTATAGGGATTACTCTTAAAAAGTCCTCTCATACAAAGTCCTCCCTTTCCTCTAATTTATCTGGTTATGATATAGCTTTTCTTGATATTGACTCAGATGGTTGGGAAAAAAGACTTTTTGAGTTAAAACAGTACATGCCAATCATCACTTTTGGTAGCCATGATATAACTAAAGCAGTTAAATCAATGAAGCTTGGTGCAACAGACTTTCTTCAAAAACCTCTTAAAGAGGAAGCTGTAAGAGAGATATTTGAAAATTTCAAAGATAAACCAAAGGTTGAAATACCGGGTTTAATTGGAATAAGCAGAATAATGGAAGATGTTTACTGCGGTATCAGAAAGGCAGCATTGACTGACAGCAATGTTTTAATTACAGGGGAGTCAGGCACTGGTAAGGAACTTGTTGCGAGAGCAATTCATAATTTAAGTGAAAGAAAGGATAATTCCTTTATTGTTATAAACTGCTCAGCTATTCCAGATACATTGCTTGAATCAGAGCTTTTCGGATTTGAAAAGGGTGCTTTCACAGGTGCAAATTATACAAAAAAAGGGCTTATTGAATGGGCAGACAATGGCACATTATTCTTTGATGAAATAGGCGATGTTTCAGCTCTTTTTCAGACAAAGATTCTCAGGGTCATACAGGAGGGAGAGTTTATAAGAATAGGCGGAAATCAACCAATAAAGGTTGATGTAAGATTTATTGCAGCAACAAATAAAGACCTTCCAAAGGCATGCAAAGAGGGAACTTTCAGAGAAGACCTATTCTACAGACTTAATGTAATTAACATTGAATTACCACCACTTAGAAGCAGAAAGGAAGATATTCCGTCTCTTGTTGATTTCTTTATTAAAAAACACTCAATTAAAAGAAAAGACATAACAGTTCGGGGCATCACAGATGAAGCTCTTGATGTTTTGATGAATTATTCTTTTCCCGGTAATGTCCGTGAACTTGAAAACATAATAGAGAGAGCTATTGCTTTTACCAATTCTGCAGAAATAACAGTGAAAGATTTACCAGCCTATTTGCTAAAAACTCAACATACAAGAAGAGTACCGCAGGGAAGCTTGAGGGAGGTTGTAGATAATTTTGAAAAGGAGCTTATCTGGTCAGCACTGCAAAAAAGCAGAGGTAATATTTCAAAGGCTGCAGAGCTTTTAGGTATTCACAGGCAACAACTTCAGCGTAAACTGAAACAATTCAAGATTGCCACATAATTTTAAGGTGAAACATTTTGTTGCATTCACTTTGCCATTTTTTCAGAAAAATTTTTCAAAAATAGAATAAAATGCAATAATTTGTTGCATCTTCTGCTAAATTTTAGTCTTAAAGCCTTATTTTTATTAAACACTATCTCTGGCACGCCTATTGCATATTTTATTTTTAATGAAAAAAGTGTTGAAAAAAATGAAGGATTTGCTTGTCTCCATAACATTCTCAAAACCAAAGGAATTTGACAAGCTTAGTAAGAAGTATGAAAAAACCAAAAAGAAAGGAGGTGGGAGTAGAAAGGGATTAAAATGCTTTGTTTGATGTTATAGTTTTTATTAAAGAAAACAAAAAATTTAAAGGAGGAGGCTGTGGAATGAGTAAATTTAGGAAACTATACGAACTTATGATGGCTGGGGCAATATATCAAGCCCAGTGGGAAAAGAAGATGTCAGACAACATTCTGAAGAACAAAAAGAGGCTTTTAATTCTGATTGCTCTCATCTCTCCAATTCTGCTTGTATCTTTTTTAGGAGCTGCT
>JBEPZQ010000105.1:0-6399 GCA_041640755.1 Thermodesulfovibrio sp.
GGCTTTATTGAAAAACAAAGTAGAGATTGCTTCGCATCCTTCGGATGCTCGCAATGACAGAAAGGGGCATAAAGGAAAAGGGACTACCACGCCTTAACTTAAGTGAGACTTACAATGATAGACTTACAGAGGTTTTATAAAAAATGATCTGTTTAAGTGATTATTAGAAAAACGCTTTATAGAAATTTTTTGCCCTTTCGGTATATTCTGCAATAAGAATTTTTGAATCTTTTAAAAACTGCTCCTTCTTGGGATGGTCTTCAAACCATTCTTGAAGGAGCTCTTCTTTTACCTCAATATGAAACTGAAAAGCATAGACATTATTATTGTATCTGAATGCCTGATTTTCGTAAAGAGATGATTTTGCAAGATGATAGGTATTAAAGGGCAAATCAAAAGTATCTCCATGCCAGTGAAATACTTTGAACTTTCTCCATATATCACCAACTGAAGGATGCTTTGCAAGGGCAATCATAAGTGGGTCTCTTAAGCCATCTCCAGTAAGCTCTATATCATGCCATCCTATTTCCTCTCCGTGCCCTTTGTAAACTCTTGCTCCAAGAGTGTGTGCAATGAGGTGTGCACCAAGACATATTCCAAGAACTTTCAAATTTCTATTAATTGCTTCCCTAATGAGCCTTGAGACAATTTTTAAATAGGGATATTGCTCCATCTCATAAACGCCCATCGGTCCACCCATTACAACAAGACAGCTAAAGCCTTCAAGAGTGGAAGGAAGTTCTCCATCTTCAGCTTCAAAAATTTTATATGGCAAACTCTTTTCATCAAGATAGTCCTGTATTGTACCCGGTCCCTCACTTTTTACATTTTTAATTATCGCTATCATTTAATGCTGCTCCCTTTCTTATAATTATGCCATACTTCTTAATTCTGTAATTAAGTTGCCTCTCAGTCAGCCCTAAAGCTCGGGCAGTTTTTCTTATGTTGAAGTTATATTTAGGAAGTGTGTCCATTATCCTTATCCTTTCAAGTTCCTCAACCTCTGTTGGAAGCTTCAGCTCTCCAGAGTATTCTGCTCTTACTTTAAAAACACCTCTAACTGTGTCAGGCAGGTCATAGACTTTTATTTTGTTGCTATCGCACATTACGACAAGTCTTTCAATTGTATTTGCAAGCTCCCTTACATTTCCAGGCCAATCATAGGAGACAAGTTTTTTTAGTGCCTCTTCATCAATGGATACAGATTTTTTGTAGATGTTACTAAAGCTTTTAAGATAATAATCAACAAGCAATGGAATGTCTTCTTTTCTTTCTCTTAACGGTGGAATGTATATGGGAATCACATTAAGCCTCCAGAAAAGGTCTTCCCTGAAATTTCCTTTTCTTATCTCCTCAGAAAGGTCTTTATTGGTCGCAGATATAATCCTTACATCTACCCGAACAGCCTTTGTTGAGCCAAGAGGTTCCACCAATCTTTCCTGAAGAACCCTTAAAAGCTTTGGCTGAAGGGAAAGTGGCAGTTCTCCTACTTCATCCAGAAATATTGTCCCTCCATTTGCCTGTTCAAACTTACCAATTCTTTTCACAGCTCCAGTGAATGCTCCTTTTTCAGAGCCAAAAAGCTCTGCCTCAAGAAGATTTTCAGGAATTGCAGCACAATTGATTGCAACAAATGGTCCCTTTGCTCTTTTACTTTGAAAATGAATAGTCTTTGCAATTAACTCCTTGCCTGTGCCAGACTCTCCAAGAAGAAGCACAGTTGCGTCTGTGCCTGCAACCTTCATCACTGTCTTTAAAACTGCCTGAAAGGCTGGAGAGTTTCCAACAAGATTTGGAAAGTTGTATCTGTCCCTCAGCTGTTCTCTTAAAACTATATTCTCATCTTCCACAGTTTTATAAATTTCCCACAGTTTTAGAAACTGTCCGATAAGAGAAGCTACAATTGATAGCACTCTGAGGTCATCATCAACATCTCCCTGCTCTTCATCATAAATTCTATCAGCAGAAAGCACACCAAAGATTTCTTCCTCTATCTTTATTGGGACACATAAAAAGGAGATGCCTTTTTTATTAGGTCTGCTTCCTGTTTTATTAAGAAATTGAGGCTCTTTTTCAATGTCTGGAATAAACATCGGCAATCCTGACTCAACAACTTTGCCGACTATTCCTTCACCAACTCTGTATTTACCTCTTTTCATTTCCTCTTCTGAAAGACCATAGGCAGCAACAATTCTTATCTCCTCTTCTTTTTTGTCAAAGAGAAATATGCTCCCCCTTCTCATATTAAGCATCTTAGACAGAATCTCAAGAACCGAGTAAAGGTTTTCCTCAAGATTGAAAGAAGAAGTAAGAACTTTGCTTACCTCAAAAAGCGCCTTTAATTCTATGTTTTCATATTTTTCCATATTCGGAACGGCAATTAGTTGCCGATAGATATATTATAACATTTTTGTCTGTTATCTTCAACCTAAATTTTGCGATTAAAGTTTAATTCCCAAAAATAGAAATAGAAATCCAAAAATTGGTATAACCATTTGAAAATTAAGTATTTTTTGCTGTCATTGTGAGCATCCGAAGGATGCGAAGCAATCTCTACTTTATTTTTCAATAAAGCCTTATTAGAGACTGCTTCGCCCCAGATTGCCACGCTATCGCTCGCAACAGGGGGGCTCGCAGTGACGAGTGTCTATCGCTATTTTTGGGTAATTGCGAATGGTTGAAACACCTACGGCTTTAGACAGGCTTCCCGCCTTTCCGTCATTGTTACTCTTTAGGTTCGCGACAGTCCCAAAATTACTGAGATTGCTTTGACATGTTATCATACCTCGTAATGACTCCTCCTCAGTCATTGCGAAGGACGAGGTTCTGAAACAATATCGCTTTTTAAACAGCTCGCAATTGCTGAAAAGCAGCTAATTTTCAAATACTTACTGCGATTTTTGGATTTAAGTCTACACTTTAAGGTTACAATAAAGGATGGACATTAACAGAAAAGAAGTAAACAACTCAGAAGATTATCTTATAATCAAGGGAGCAAGACAGAATAATCTTAAAAATATTGACTTACAAATTCCGCATAATAAGCTTTCAGTAATTACTGGGATTTCAGGTTCAGGTAAGTCTTCCCTTGCCTTTGACACAATATATGCAGAAGGTCAGTGGCGTTTTATTGAGTGTATGTCAAGCTATGCAAGGGTTTTTATTGAAAAGCTTCCAAGACCAGATGTTGACTTGATTGACAATCTTAGACCAACAATTGCCCTTGAACAAAGAAATCCAGTAAAAGGCTCCCGTGCTACAGTAGGCACTCATACAGAGATTTATGATTATCTAAGGATTTTATTTTCAAAAATAGCAAAGCCATTTTGTCCAAAGTGCAACAAAGCGATAAGAGCATGGAATGCAACACAGGCAGGTGATAAGATTTTCAAAGAATACAAAGGTAAAAGAGCATTTATAATGTTTGAAACCGATGAATCACCCAAAAAGCTCATTCAACTTGGATTTTCAAAGGCTTTCTTTATAGAAAACGGACAGCCAATTGTAAGGGAGCTTGCTGATTTGGTGGATAGTAATCTTAAATACTACATAATTGCAGACAGGCTAAGAGTTTCTGACAAGTCAAGGCTTATGGACTCGCTGGAAACGGCATTTAAAATGGGAAAAGTGAAAGTCTACATTGACCTCAAATCCTCTTCTGAAGAGACTATACATACTATTCACCATTTACCATTCATCATTCTTGATTTTCCTACAGAGCCTCAGTGTCCAGAGTGTGGAATGACTGCCTCTGAAGCCTCTCCAATGCTTTTTTCCTTTAATCATCCTCAAGGTGCATGTCCTGAATGCAAGGGTTTTGGATATATTCTGACATACGATGAAAAACTGATTATTCCATCGCCAAACCTATCTCTTAGATATGGTGCTATTGAAATCTTTGAAAGACCAACCCTCAGATGGTGGAAAGAGCAGTTAATAAAGGGAGCAAAGCTTTCAGGGATTAATGTAGATATTCCCTATGAAAAATTGCCCGATGAGCATAAAAAGCTTATTTTTACTGGAAATCAATATTTTTATGGAATTAATGATTTTTTTGAGGAGCTTGAAAGAAAGAAATATAAGGTTCATGTGAGAATTTTTCTGTCAAAAATGAGGAAACCTCAACTGTGTCCTGTCTGCAGAGGCAAGAGACTCAAAGAGTCTGCTTTAGTGTTCAAGATTGATAATAAGGATATTGGCGATTTAAACTTTATTTCTGTAAAACAACTCAAAGAATGGATAAATTCACTAAGCCTCAGTTCTGAAGAATCTAAGATTGCTGAAGAGCCATTAAAACAAATTCTCATGAAGCTTGAATTCCTTGAAAGGGTAGGGCTAAGTTATCTAACCCTTGACAGGCAGATTAAGACTCTTTCCGGAGGAGAATACCAGAGGCTCAACATCTCAAATCAACTTGCTAACAGGCTCACATCTACGCTTTATGTTCTTGATGAGCCAACAGTTGGGCTACATCCAAGAGACACAGACAGAATTATCAAAATCTTAAGGGAACTTACAGAATATGGAAACACTGTTTTGGTTGTTGAACATGACAAGGATGTGATTTCAAGCGCAGATTGGATTGTAGAGCTCGGTCCGGGTGGTGGAAGACTTGGAGGAAAAGTTGTTTTTTCCGGTCCGAAAAAAGACTTTATAAAAACAGACTCTCCAACTGCGAACTTTCTCAAACAAAAGTCCTTCTTTGCAGATAAAGATTTTTCAAAAACAGCAAAGACTGAACAGGTAAAATTCAAAAATTTTATCACTCTGAGTGGTGCCAGAGGACATAATTTGAAAAATATCACAATCAACATTCCATTAAATGCCCTCACAGTTGTCACTGGAGTTTCAGGCTCTGGTAAAAGCACGCTTATAATTGACACTTTATATCAAGCATTGATAAAGGAGCTTGGAATTGGAAATGGAGAACCTCTTGAGTATGATTTTATTTCAGGAATTCAGCATCTTAGAACAATCAAACTCATAGACCAGTCACCCATTGGTAAAACTCCAAAGTCTATTCCAATAACATATTTGGGCATCTACGATAAAATAAGAGAAATATTTGCATCTCTAAGAGATTCAAAGTTAAGGGGATTTACTGCTGGACATTTTTCACTGAACAGCTCTCTTGGACAATGTCCAAATTGCAAAGGTGATGGATTTGTAAAGATTGAGATGTATTTTTTTGAAGATATGTTTCTGCCTTGTGATGAGTGTGAGGGAAAGAGATTCAAAAAAGAAGTGCTGGAAGTAAGATACAAAGAAAAAAACATATACGAAGTACTTTCAATGAGCTTTGATGAGGCATACGAATTTTTTGATGATGAATCGTTAAAGGGAAAAATTGCAGTGGTCAGAGAACTCGGACTTGGATATCTTCTTCTTGGACAGCCTGCAACAACCCTTTCAGGAGGAGAAGCTCAGAGACTAAAAATCTGCTCTGAAATACTTAACAGCCTTGCATCAAGAAGTAAGTCATCTCTCAAAGGTTTCGTTTACATTATGGATGAACCAACAGTAGGGCTTCATCATGAGGATGTGAAAAAGTTTCTCTCTGTTGTAAGAAAATTGCTTGACAGGTCAGCCACTGTAATCATAATTGAACACAATCTTGATGTCATAGCAAATGCAGACTGGATAATAGACCTCGGACCTGAGGGAGGAGATGAAGGAGGCTACCTTGTGCACGAAGGCAGTCTTCATGATTTTTTGAATGTCTCCAACTCCCACACCGCCTATTTTTTGAAGAAATCAATAAAAAGGCTTTAAGCGAATACTTTTTCTTCTAAATTGCGAATTCTTATTAATATGTCATCACGAACTGCTTTATCCTCAAGAGCCTTGTTTAACTCAGCTCTTACCAACGAGATTTGATTCTGTAATCCGTCTATTCTTTTATTAGTCTCGTCAATTCTCTGAGTATTGAGCATAATTTCTTGCTTTAGCTCAACTCTTAAATCATCAATTTTCTTGTTTGCCTCATCAATCCTTTTGTTTGTGTCGTCAATTCTTTTATTTGTCTCATCAATTCTTTTGTTTGTCTCGTCAATTCTCTGAGTGTTTAGCATAATTTCTTGCTTTAGCTCAACTCTTAAATCGTCAATCCTTTTATTTGTATATTTTAGCTCATTTCTTATTTCTCTCAGTTCAGCTTCAACATTTCCCATACGAGCGTTTAATGACTCTATCGCAAGCCTGTATCCTGCAAGCTCGCCTCTTACCTCTGCCTTGAAAAGCTTAAATTCTTCCTTTACTTCACTTATGATGAGTTCCTTGAATTTTTCAAGGATTTTTTCAATTTCCATCCTCAACCTCCTGAAAATTAACAGGTAAAATCATAATAATAAAAATAAGCAATAAATAAAAAAATATGTCAAACACAAATTCTTTTTTTAT
>JBEPZQ010000106.1:0-6353 GCA_041640755.1 Thermodesulfovibrio sp.
TTTAAAAATTGGTGATATAGAAATTGATAGAGAAAAATATACTGTCACTGTAAGAGGTGAGACTATTAAACTTTCTGCTACAGAGTTTAAGCTTCTTCTTTATCTTGCTGAAAAGCCTAACAGAATATTCAACAGAGACCATCTTCTTGATGCAGTGTGGGGACAAGATGTTTATGTTGACCCTCGCACAGTTGATGTTCACATAAGAAGGCTTAGGATGAAGATTGAGAAAGACCCTGACAATCCAGAATACATTAAAACAATGAGAGGGATTGGTTACTACATAGAAGGTTAGGTATGCAGATATACATAATAATTATAGCTTTTTTAGTTATCATTATTTTCTTCCTTGCTTTGCAGATCAGAAAAAAATCTCCAGATGAAAATTCTCGCAAACAAGCGCTATTAGAAGATTACTCAAAGATTTCAATACAGAATTTTGAGACAATTCTCAGGTCAATCACAGATGGAATAATAATTATTGATGAAAAGGGCAAAATACTTTTTGCAAACAACAGCTTTAAAAAACTTGCAAAGATTGAAGAGCCTCCAGAGGGAAAACATTTCATAGAAATTATAAGAAACTTTCAACTTATTGAACTTTTGCGTTCTGCCCTTGAGTCTATGAAAGAGGTTTCAGGAGAGTTGTCTGTTAAGAGAGCTGGTGAAGAAATCTTTCTGTATGCAAAGGCAATGCCTGTAGTTGGAGAAAGCAGGGAAGTTTTTCTAATTGTAATTCTTCATGATATAACAAAGTTAAAGAAACTTGAAAATGTCAGAAAAGATTTTGTTGCCAATGTTTCCCATGAACTTAAAACTCCACTTACAGCCATTAAAGGATATGCAGAAACCCTCCTTGAAGGTGCGATTGATGAAAGGGAAAATGCAAGGAAATTCATTGAAATTATTAAAAATCAGGCAGACAGATTGGTTGCACTTGTTGAGGATTTGCTTACTCTTTCAAGAATAGAGTCTGGAGAGATTAAGATTGAAAAACAAACTGTTAATTTAAGAGAGATTGTTAATTCTGTTTTTGAGATTTTTCAAGAAAGAAGCGAAAAGAAGGGGATTGAGTTAATAAATGATATTAAGGATGAAATAAAAATAAGAGCGGATATCAATAAGCTGATACAAATACTAACAAATCTCATTGATAATGCTGTAAAGTTTACAGATAAGGGAAGAGTGACAGTAAGTGTAAGTTTTTTAACCGAAAATGAAAAAAATGTTCTACTTGTAAAAGACACAGGCATAGGCATTCCAAAGGAGCATCTTTCTCGGATAGGAGAGAGATTTTACAGAGTTGACAGAGCCCGGTCAAGGCAACTTGGTGGCACAGGATTAGGTCTTGCAATTGTAAAACATCTTATAAGAGCTCATGGATGGCAGTTAGAAATAGATAGCGAATATGGCGTTGGAACAGAGGTAAAAATTGTTATTCCAAAGGAGGATTTGATTTATCCTTAAACCCAACATCATCAAATACTGATTGAATTATAAGACCTCTGCTGTTTTTAAAGGCTAAAAATCTATGAAGTTGGGTTAAGTGCGGTTAAGCAATTTATTGTATTATGAGCTAGCAGAAAAATAAAAAAAGCATAAAGGAAGCTGAATAAAAATTAGAATCTCAGTTCAGCTCCTGTCTCGGAGATTAATGCATTTATTAGTTTTGAGTGAATTTCTTCAACTTCCTCTGAAGTAAGTGTTCTATCAAATGCCCTATATATGACCCTGAATGCTATGCTCTTTTTGCCTTCAGGTATGCCTTTGCCTTTGTATACATCAAAAATATAAGCATCCTCAATAAGCTCACTTCCAAATTTTTTTATAAGTTCCAATATTTTTTGAGCCTCAAAATCTAAAGAAACCAAGACTGCTGTATCCCTCTTTATTGGTGGATATGTTGAAAAAGGCTTGTAAGTAGTTATTTGTGTCTGCTGACTGACTATTGGTGTTAATTTTAATATTTTCTCAAGATTTATTTCTGCCAAGCAGATATAAGGCTTTGTTTTAAAGTCAAATTTGTCTAAAATTTTTGGTGAAATTACTCCAATATATCCTATTTTTTCATCTTTTACATATAAATCAGATGATTGACCAGAGTGTAAAAATGGCTCTGATGACCTTTGATATTTAACATCTTCCAATTTAAAATGCCTTAGCATTCCACCTATTATACCCTTTAAAGCATAAAAATCATATGGATCCTCATTAAATGGTGATTTGAAATCTTCCTTCTTCGTTATTATACCAAGATAAACAGGCTCATCTGGTAAGCTATTGCTTAGTTTGTGGCTTTTAGATGTATTTTTTGCAATAAAAACTCTGCTTATCTCAAAAAGTTTTAAACATTCTATTCCACGAGAAGTATTTCTTTCAACATTTTTCAGTAAGGATGGCGTAAGCATGGTTCTAATGATTGATTCCTCTTGTCTCAAAGGATTTTTTAAGGAAATAAATCTTCTTCTTTCGTCATTTTCTGGAAATTCAAAGATATCCAAATCCTCTGGAGACATGAAACTCATGTTTACAGCCTCATTAAATCCAAGTGCAAGCATGTAATCGCGAATTTTTGCTAAAATTTTTCTCTTTTGAGAAAGTTCTTGATTTTCTTCAACATGTCTAAAATTTTGAGGAAGTGCTGCAGGTATTTTTTCATAACCGTAAATTCTTGCCACTTCTTCAGCAATATCTTCCTCAATGGAAAGATCCTGTCTGTGTGTGGGTACTATTGCAACATAGCTGTCTTTATCTTTCTTTACCTCTATATCAAGGAGAGATAGAATTCTTAAAATTTCTTCATCTTTGATTTCAACGCCTAAAAATTTGCGAATCCTTTCAGGTTTAAATTTTATTTCCGCTGTAGGAATTTTTTTGACATACTCATCAATAATTTCGTAAATCTCTCCTCCGGCAAGTTGCTGAATAAGGTAAGCAGCTCTGTCAAGGGCATGAATTAGGTTTTCTATGTCTGTTCCCCTTTCAAATCTGTATGAGGCTTCTGTTGATAATCCAAGTCTTTTTGCGGTTTTTCTGACTGATTCAGGCTTGAAATAAGCACTTTCAAGAAATACATTTACTGTTTTTTCAGTTACCTCCGTATTTGCTCCACCCATTACTCCAGCAATTGCAACAGGCTTTTCTGCATCCCATATCAAAAGGTCATCGGCAGATACTGTTCTCTTTACTCCATCGAGTGTTTCAATTTCTTCCCTATCTTTCCCAGAAATTGTTTTTGATGTGCCTACCCTGATGCAATATCCCTTGAGAAGATCAAGGTCAAAGGCATGGAGAGGATGTCCATATTCAAGCAATACGTAGTTTGTAACATCAACTATATTGTTTATTGAACGAATGCCTGCCTGTTCAAGTCTCTTTTTCAGCCAAGAAGGCGACTCTCCAATTTTTACCCCCCTGACTATCCTTCCTGCATATCTATAACACAGCTCAGGGTCTGCTATAATAACTTTGAATTTATCATCTTTTACTTCATTCTCTATTTTAAAAACAGGCTTTTTTAATTCTACTCCAAATAATGCTTTAATTTCCCTTGCAACGCCTAAAATACTTAGGCAGTCTGCTCTGTTAGGTGTTAGCTCTATGTCTATAACAGGCTCACCATAAACTTCCTCTACAGCACCAACCTCAAGTCCTGCCATTGTAAGAGAATCAGCAACTGAGTTAAGCTCTAATTCACCTTGAATATATTCCTTTAACCAGTAAAAAGGAACTCTCATTAGAACTGCCTCAAAAATCTTATATCATTTTCAAAAAATAGCCTTATATCATCAATGCCATATTTAAGCATTGTGAGTCTCTCAACTCCCATTCCAAAAGCAAAGCCTGTGTATTTTCCTTCAGGATAACCTGCAAATTTAAAAACATTCGGATGAACCATTCCTGCTCCCAAAACCTCAAGCCATCCTGTTCCTTTGCATACTCTGCATCCCTTTCCTCCACAAATAATACAGCCAATATCTACCTCAGTGGATGGCTCTGTAAATGGGAAAAAGCTTGGTCTGAATCTTACAGGAATCTTTCCAAAAAGTCTTTGCAAAAAATATACAAGTACTCCCTTTAAGTGGGAAAAATTAACATCTTCGTCAACCATCAAACCTTCAACCTGATGAAACATAGGTGTGTGGGTTACATCAGAGTCACATCTGTAAACCTTGCCCGGAGAGATAAACCTTAAGGGAGGCTTTTTCTTTTCCATAACCCTAACCTGAACAGGTGAGGTATGAGTTCTTAAAACAACATCTTCGCTGACATAAAATGTATCTTGCATATCTCTGGCAGGATGATTTTTAGGAATATTAAGGGCTTCAAAATTGTAATAATCAAGCTCTATTTCCGGACCCTCCTCAACAGTGAATCCTAACTCTCTGAAAATATCAATTATCTCAATAAGTGTCCTGTTGACAGGATGGGAACCGCCAAAATAATAATCTTTACCGGGAAGCGTTATGTCTATAAATTCTTTTTGAAGAGATTCTGATATCTCCTTCTGCCTTAATTCTTCTTCCTTGTTTTTTATGGTTTCTTCAATAAAATTTTTGAGTTCATTAAGGGCTTTTCCCTGAACTTTTCTCTCATCAAGGGAAAGTTTTCCAAGATTCTTAAGCTGTTCAGTGATTATCCCCTTTTTGCCTATATATCTTGCTTTGAGGTTGAGCAAATCTTGGACAGAAACAACTTTTTCAATTTCTTTAAGGAATTGTTGTTTAAGAGACTCTTGCATTTACGCAGCTTTCACAAAGGGTTTTACCTTCTCAACAATTTCTTTAAATGCTTCAATATCATTGAATGCAATATCTGCAAGAGCCTTTCTGTTTAGATTGATTTCTGCCTTTTTAAGGGCACCCATAAGTTGACTATATGTCAATCCAAACATTCTTGCAGCAGCATTAATTCTTGTAATCCACAATGCTCTGAAGTCTCTCTTTTTAAGTTTTCTATCAGTAAAGGCATGAAGAAGTGCCTTTTCAACAGCTTTAGCAGCTACCTTATAGCTACGATGACGACCACTGTAATAACCCTTTGCCATAGAAAGAACTTTTTTATGATATCTTCTTGTTTTAAATCCACCTTTTGCTCTTGGCATCTATTCCTCCTTTGTTATTTATAAAAAAAATTTAAACTCCTGGGGAGGGATTCGAACCCCCGACCCGGTGGTTAACAGCCACCTGCTCTGCCGGCTGAGCTACCCAGGAATTATTATTAAAATACCAAATTTCAACGGGTTATGTCAAATTATTCTGACTTTTTCTCTTCTTCCTTCTCAGGTTTTTTATAATCAACAAACTCTATTATAGCCAAAGGAGCACTATCTTTGATTCTCCAGCCTGTCCTTACAATCCTTACATAACCGCCATTTCTGTCTGCAAAGCGAGGCGCGATTTCATTAAAAAGTTTCCTTACAAGCTCTTTATCAGGCAAATAGAAAAGTGCAAGCCTTCTTGAATGAAGATCTCCTCTCTTTCCAAATGTAACAAGTCTGTCAGCAAGGTCTTTAATTGCTTTTGCCTTTGCAACCGTTGTCTCAATTCTCTCATATTTTATTAAAGAAGCTAAAAGTCCTCTTAATAAAGCCTTTCTCTGATTTGCTGTCCTGCCAAAATGTCTTCCATCAACTCTATGCCTCATTTCATTTACCTCCTGAGAGTATCTTGTAATTTTTCAAGCTTTTGTTCGTCTATCTTCATACCAAGTGTTAAACCATGTTTTTCCAGTACTTCTTTTATCTCATCAAGTGAACGTTTTCCAAAATTCTTTGTTTTTAAAAGCTCGTTTTCAGTCTTTTGAACAAGTTCCAAAACAGTATTTATACCTGCACTTTTAAGGCAATTGTAAGCTCTAACTGATAACTCAAGGTCCTCTATAGGCTTAAATATGGTCTCATTCAAATTTTCTATTTCAACAGACTCTGTTTGTTCTTCCCTTGTTTCTTCTGAATCCTTATTTAAACCTTGAATTTCGCTCAAATTAGTAAAATATTCAAAATGCCTTATCAATATGTTTGAGGCTTCACTGATTGCCATTTGGGGCGTGGTGCTTCCATCTGTCCAGACTTCTAATATTAGACGATCATAGTCTGTCTGTTCTCCAACCCTTGTTTTTTCAACCCTGAAATTAACTTTTTTTATAGGGCTAAATATAGCATCTACTGTAATTGCATCAACTGACAAATCTTCATCCTTTATTAATTCTGAAGGCACATATCCTCTTCCTCTTTTAATATATAAATACATCTCTAAATTGACATCGTTATCAATTGAACAAATATATTGATTTTTATTCAATACCTCAAAACTACCCTCGGTTTTTATATGTTCTGCGGTAACATCAATTGG
>JBEPZQ010000107.1:0-5917 GCA_041640755.1 Thermodesulfovibrio sp.
AAAAAATACTTAATTTTCAAATGGTTATACCAATTTTTGGATTTCTATCTCTATTTTTCGGTCCACCTAAATTGGGTGATTCTTAACCATCATTACGAGCGTTTTTTTTCGTCATTGCTAACATTTTTCTCGTCATTGCGAGCGAAGCGAAGCAATCTCGCCGTCATAGTGCTATAGAGCGACAGTGCTACAGAGCGATAGAACTTATTTTAGGAAAAGTTTGCTTCAGCATCCTTGCGGATGCCAAAGCAATGACGCCCTATTTCGTCACTGCGGGATCCCTGTTATGAGCAACAGCGTTGCAATTACCCATATTGTCACTGCGAGCCACTCAATGTGGCGAAGCAGTCTCTAATTGGTGAATGGTGATTGGTGGATGGTGAATTTTAGATTTTGGATTGTTTGTTATTAGAGTATTTCCTATCATTGTAATCTTTTCCTTTTAATTGGGAAGTACTTTAGTACTGAAGTAGTTTCGTCTTATTTATCCCCCAAAACAAAAAAGAAATCACTTCGGCTTGCTTCGCAAGCCTCGTGATGACGAAAGAGGATGTCATTGCGAGGGTCTTTTTTTATCCGTTATTGCGAGGATGCGTCACTTCCTCGTCATTGCGAGCGTCAGCGAAGCAATCTCTTCTTTTTCCTTTAATAAGGAAAGGGATTGCTTCGCAGTGCTTTGCCCTGCTCGCAATGACAGGAGGAGGTATAAAAAGAGAGATTGCCTCGCCTCACCTTCGGTGAGGCTCGCAATGACTGAATAGGGACCTTCGGACTGCTCGCAATGACACCTGAGAAACGCATAACTTAGTTTATAGACTAATTAGATTACCTAAATAAACATTATTTGTTACTTTTAGTAACATATTTTTCAAGGCATTTTTAACAATCCATTGATTTTCAGTGCGTTAGCTTTGGCATCCTTATTGCATTTATATTTTTTCATGGTAAAAATAATTGAGGATATTATGGATTTTCTTAAATCTGTTCCGCCCTTTGAATTTTTAAGTGATGAAGCGATCAATGCAGTTGCAGTAAAGACTTCTATGGACTATTACCCGAAGGGAACTCATATTCTTCTGCAGGATGGTTCTCCAAGTGAATTTCTCTATATTGTTAAAAAAGGAGGAGTTAAGGTTTACAGAAGAGTTGAAAACGAAGAAATTGTAATAGACTACAGAAGCGATGGAGATAGTTTTGGATTTGTATCTTTAATGAGTGGAGACAAATCAAGGGCAAATGTTGTTGCAGTTGATGATACGATTTGTTATTTAATTCCAAAAGAAACTATTCTAAATCTCATGAGCAAATATCCAGAGGTAAGAGATTTTTTCCTAAGATCATTCACTAACATCTATTTAGACAAAGGATACAAAGCTGAGCAATACAAAAGAACATTAACCTATACGGTAGACAAGATTCTTTTTACTACTCCGATTGAAGACATTGCTACTAAGGATGTCATATCTGTTCCAGAAAATACTCCCATCAGGGATGCTGCCAAAATAATGTGTGAAAATTCCATAAGCTCTTTGATTATCATGGACAATCAGGGTATTCCAGTTGGGATTATTACTGACAAAGATTTGAGAAGAAAGGTAGTTGCATCAGGAAGAAATGTTGACGAGCCGATTAAAAACATAATGAGCTATCCAATTATCAAGATAGATGCAAAGGATTTTTGCTTTGAGGCAGTTGTCAAGATGCTTAAATACAATATTCATCATCTATTGGTTATAAAAAATGGTGAAATAGGTGGAATTATAACAAACCATGATATCATGATGCTACAAGGACTTTCACCGCTTACAATTGTGAGAGACTTAGAGATTCAGCAAAATGTAGAGGGATTAATTAATGCTTCTGCTCAAATAAACTTAATTGTCGGCAATCTCCTCTCGCAGGGTGCTAAGGCAAGCAATATAACTCGTATTATTACTGAGATCAATGACAGGATTGTAAGAAAAATTATTCAGTTTGCAGAAAGAGCACTCGGACATCCACCAGTGCCTTACTGCTGGATTGTGCTTGGTTCTGAAGGGAGAAAAGAGCAAACATTTAAAACAGACCAAGACAATGCTCTTATATATGCTGATCCACCTGATAAACAGCAAGAGGAAGTAAAAAAGTATTTTATGGAATTCACGAAATATGTAACAGATAATCTTTTAAAATGTGGATTTCCTCCATGCCCCGGGAATATAATGGCAAGTAATCCCAAATGGTGTCAGCCCTTGAAGATTTGGAAAAAATATTTCTCCCAGTGGATTTACACTCCTAAAGGTGAACATATAAGTCTTTCAAATATATTCTTTGATTTTAGAGCCATTAATGGAGACATTTCCCTTGCTGAAGAACTCAGAGATTATCTTTTGGGAATTGTGAAAGAGCAAAAGGTGTTTTTAGGCTATTTAGCTAATCTTGCGGTCAGAAACAAGCCACCTCTTGGATTTTTTAAAACCTTTGTTGTTGAAAAAAGTGGAGAGCATAAGGATAAGCTCAATTTGAAAATCAAAGGCATTGCACCAATAGTTGATATAGTTAGACTTTTTAGTCTTGAAAAGGGAGTAAGGGAAACATCTACCCTTGAGAGAATTGAAGCCTTGAGACCAAAACACTCTGTGGTTACTGAACATGCCGATGAAATAATTCATGTCTTTGAATTTCTTATGCTTTTAAGAATAAGGCATCAATACGAGCAGGTGCTTCAAGGAAAAATGCCCGATAATTTCATAGACCCAGAGTCTCTCAGCAATCTTGAGAAAAAATTGCTTAAGGAGACATTTCAACTGATATCCAAATTGCAGGACATCCTCATTGAGAGATACAAATTGATGATTATATAGTAATGCTTAAATTTTTTAAGAAACATAAAGAAAAGATAATTATTTCCGAACAATTAATCGCTGATACAGAGTTTGTGGTGGTTGATACAGAACTTACAGGTTTGAATGAATTCAGAGACAACATAATAGCAATAGGTGCTATAAAAATGACAGGGAAGGCAATAAAAATGGGAGAAATATTTTATAGAACAGTGAGTCCGAATACAACTAAATTTAGAAAAGAAAGTATCATGGTTCATGAGATTACTCCATCTGAGTTACAATCATGCCCAAGTATAGAGCCCATTCTAAAGGAATTTTTGTCTTTTTCAAAAAATTCCATATTTGTTGGTCATTGCCTTGATATTGACCTTTCATTTCTGAAAAGAGAGATTAGAAAAACTCTAAACTCAAATTTCGATCCCTTTGGTATAGATACACTACTCATTTATAGATGGTTGATAAAAAAAGGTATTCTCGAGGAAAGTTTTAATCAAAAAAGTTCTCTTGAGGATGTTGCTCTATCTTTACATATTGAAGCTAAGGAATTGCATGACGCCCTTTCAGATGCTTTTATTACAGCTCAAATTTTTCAAAAATTACTTAGCTATCTCTCAGAACTCAAGATTTACAAAGTTGGAGAGCTAATTAACATAGGTTCTAGCAAAGATTTAAATACAAAATTTTCAACCAAAAAAGAAGCTTATCATTTTTAAAGGAGGAAGTTTTATGAGGAAAGGAATTTTAAATTCCGAGGAATTTAAGGAGATTGTGAGGGGTAAAAATGCCATATCAATAATCCTGACTATCCTAGAATTATTAATCTATTTTGGTTTTATTTTGCTAATCGCCTATAATAAAGAATTTTTGAGCCAAAAAATCTACGGACCTGTAACAGTTGGTATTCCAGTGGGCATAGGAGTAATATTGATGAGCTGGGTGCTAACAGGAATTTATGTTCTTTGGTCTAATAAGATTTATGATGAAAAAGTTTCAAAGATGAAAGAGAAAATTGGAGGTGAATTATGACAGAAACTGTACTTGGACAACCAACGTTCACAGGCATAGCATTTTTCTTACTTTTTGTCGCAGCTACTTTATATATAACCTATTGGGCTGCAAGAAGAACAAGAAAAACAGCAGAGTTTTATGCAGCAGGAAGAAGCATCACAGGACTGCAGAATGGATTAGCCCTTGCTGGCGATTATATGTCTGCTGCAAGCTTTCTTGGAATTGCCGGGCTTGTCTCATTAAGGGGATATGATGGATTAATTTACGCTGTTGGTTTCCTTGTTGGATGGCCAATCATTACTTTTTTGATTGCAGAGCCTCTCAGAAACTTAGGTAAATACACATTTGCAGATGTTGTTGCATACAGACTAAAGCAAAGACCAATAAGAACAGCTGCAGCTACAGGTGCATTGATTACTGTTTTACTTTATTTAATTGCACAGATGGTTGGTGCCGGTTCCCTGATAAAGCTGATGTTTGGACTGCCCTATGAGATTGCAATAGTTATAGTAGGTACATTGATGATTGCTTATGTTTTATTTGGAGGTATGTTGGCTACGACATGGGTTCAGATTATTAAAGCGGTTTTATTGCTTGGTGGAGCAACTATATTAGTTTTTCTCACACTTTATCAGTTTGGTTTTAATTATTTGGAGATGTTTTCAAATGTAACACAAAAATATGGTGAAAAATTTGTCCAACCAGGAGGATTAATTACAAATCCTATTGATGCGATCTCTCTTGGAATTGCTCTCATGTTTGGAACAGCAGGACTTCCTCATATTTTAATGAGATTTTATACAGTGCCTGATGCAAAGGAAGCAAGAAAATCTGTTTTTTATGCCACCGGTTTCATAGGTTATTTCTATATACTGACCTTTACCATAGGATTTGGCTCAGCAGCTCTTGTTGGACAAGAAATTATCAGTAAAATTGATAAAGGCGGAAATATGGCTGCACCACTTCTTGCTGAAGCATTGGGTGGAGAGATATTCTTAGGATTTTTGGCAGCTGTTGCTTTCGCCACCATTTTAGCTGTTGTTGCTGGCCTTACACTTGCAGGTGCTTCAGCTGTAAGCCATGATATATATGTTGGAGTAATAAAGAGAGGTAGGGCAGATGAGAAACAAGAAGTCAAGGCTGCCAAAATAGCTACCCTTTGTCTTGGATTTCTTGCTATAATTCTTGGAATTCTCTTTAAAGGGCAGAATGTAGCTTTTATGGTTGGGCTGGCATTTGCAGTAGCTGCTTCTGCTAACTTTCCTGCGCTTTTTATGTCAATATTCTGGAAGAAATTTACCACTCAGGGAGCTATATGGAGTATATACACAGGACTGTTTTTGAGTGTTTTTTTAATAATTCTGAGTCCCACAGTTTGGGTTGATATATTAAAAAACTCTCAGCCAATATTTCCTTTAAAAAATCCGGGCATAGTTTCTTTCTTCGGTGCTTTTGTTGCTGGAATTATAGCTTCTTGGCTGACCAAAGAAAAAGAAGCAGAAGAGAAGTTTGAAACAGAAAAAATAAGGTCATATATAGGCATAGGTGCAGAATAGAATGAAAAAAATGTTAAAATTAATAGAAAAAAAGGAGGTAAGCTATGACACAAGGAATTGATGTTTTGCTTAAGGAGCAGAGGGTATTCCCTCCACCAAAGGAAATTTCAGAGAAAGCCTACATTAAAAGCATGCAGCAGTATGAAGAGATGTACAAGCGTTCTGTTGAAGACCCCGAAGGTTTTTGGGCTGAGATTGCTGAGCAGAACATAACATGGTATAAAAAATGGGATAAAGTATTAGATTATGATTTTGAAAAACCCTACATAAAATGGTTCATTGGCGGTAAGCTAAATGCTTCTTACAACTGCCTTGACCGTCACATAAATACTCTCGGCAATAAGGCAGCATTAATATGGGAAGCAGATGATGGAGAGGTAAAAACCTATACTTATTGGCAGCTTTACAGAGAGGTTAACAGATTTGCCAATGTTCTAAAGAAATTGGGAATTATTAAAGGAATGGAAAATAGTTGAAGCTCAAAGATTAAAGCAAAGAACCCTTTTGGATTTACATCTTCTTGAGAAA
>JBEPZQ010000107.1:5927-6347 GCA_041640755.1 Thermodesulfovibrio sp.
CTTCCAATGATTCCTGAGCTCCCAATAACTCTTCTTGCATGTGCAAGAATAGGAGCAATTCATAGCGTAGTTTTTGCAGGTTTTTCAGCCCAGTCATTGAGAGACAGAATTAATGACTGTGGAGCAAAGCTTCTTATAACTGCCAATCAAGGAGTAAGGGGAGGAAGATTTGTTCAATTGAAAGCAAATGCAGATGTAGCACTGGAAGGTTCTCCATCAGTAGAGAAAGTCATAGTTGTTAAAAGAACTCCTAACTATGTTGACATGGATCCATCAAGGGATTTTTGGTGGCATGACCTCATGAATGACCCTGAGATAAAGAACTATTGTGAACCAGAGGTTATGGATGCTGAAGACCCTCTATTTATACTCTATACATCAGGCTCTACAGGAAAACCAAAAGGAGTGCTACATACAACA
>JBEPZQ010000108.1:0-6271 GCA_041640755.1 Thermodesulfovibrio sp.
TCTTTTAGAAGAACTCTCCTTATGCTCTCATAACTTAAGTTTATTCCATGACATTCTTTAAGTTTGTCTTTAAAATGCAGTATGTTAAAATCCCAGTAAAGAGACTTTCTTAAGTTAATGATTTGTTCATGAAGAGATTGAGTAATCTTTAGTGCCTGTGGTACGGGAGGTTTTTTTCTTAGAAGTCCTTCAAAGCCTTCTTGAATAAACCTCTTTTTGATCCTTAAAAGTTGCCTGTAGCTTAATCCTAATATTTCCTGAGCTTGTCTCAGGCTCATACATCCATTTACTACTTGAGTAATTACCTCTGCCCTTTTCAACTCTTCCTCCGTAACAATGTATTGTACTTGCATAAAAACCTCCTACTTTTGATACAAAGTATCAAAAATAGGAGATTAACATATGTGACATTTTGTTTTAGTAATAACATGTGACATTTTGATATAGTAACCACAGGGTTTCCAAAAACTCTTGAAAAATTTTTAAATTTGTGATATAAATTATAAAACAATGAATGCAAATTCCTTAATACCTTATTCTGAAGCTTTGCCTGTACCAGCCGAGATTTTTATTGTTCTTGAACAACTTTTCTTTCTCATTCATATACTTCTTGTAAATTCTATTGTAGGACTTGCTCTGATTATTTTATTCAAAGGCAGACAAAAAGAATCTATTTCATTACTCAATCCCTTTGCTAAGAAAATTCCTATACTATTTGCTATTGGGATAAATATGGCTATTCCTGCACTTTTGTTTTTGCAGGTTGTTTTTGGTAGTCTTTTTTACACATCTTCAATTTTTATGGGAAGCTTTTGGATTTTGATTATTCCATTTTTAATCATTGCCTACTACAGCTCTTACTATTACTATAAAAAATTTGACACCTCTAATTATTCAAGACATGCTCTTTTGCTTATTCTAATATTGGTTTTTTACATAGCCTTTATGCTTGTTAATAACCTTTCAATGATGGAGATGCCTGATAAATGGATAGCATATTTTGAAAAAAGAGATGGCACAATTCTGCTTTGGAATGTGCCAAGCATTTATCCAAGATTTCTTCATTTTCTTGTAGCCTCAATTGCTGTTGGCGGAATAATTTATGCTTTTTATTTTAATAAAAAGGGAAATAAAGAAAAAACAAAGGAAGGATTAAAAATATTTGCTTATGCAACTATGATTCAGATTGTAGTTGGAGTGTGGTTTCTTCTTTCCCATCCCAATGAAATAATGCTTAAATTTATGGGAAAGGATGCTTTTGCTACAGCAGTTTTAATTATTGGTATTACAACCGCTTTAGTATCAATAGTTACAGCAATCAAAGGGAATTTAAAAGGCACAATCCTTTTTCTACTTCTAACACTTATTGCAATGATAATTAACAGGTATAATTTAAGGATTTTTTACTTAACCGATAAATTTTCACCAAGTCAACTTGAGCTTGTACCCCAATGGGATGTATTTGCCATATTTGTCGTAATTTTAATGCTTGGAGTTGGAGTTATCATCTACATGCTAAAAATTGAATTTAGAAAAGAGGTAGTCAGATGAACTACCCTGTGTGGGAACTTTATTATTTAAATTCAGGTACTGTTGTTGCTATAATTGCTGTTTTGCATGTGTTCATCTCCCATTTTGCAGTTGGAGGAGGAATTTTTCTTTGGCTTACAGACCTAAAAAGCGTTCGCGAAAAAGATTTAGCCTTAAGAAACTATGTTCGCAGACATATATGGTTCTTTCTTTTGCTTACAATGGTGCTTGGAGGAGTATCAGGAGTTGGAATATGGTTCAGCATAGCTCTTGCAAGTCCGTGGGCTACATCCCTGTTAATTCACACTTTTGTATTTGCATGGGCTATTGAATGGGTCTTTTTTATTGTAGAAATAGTATCTCTTCTTATTTATCATTACAAGTTTGAGGCTCTTTCAGATAAAAATAGATTAAGGATTGCATTTATATATGCACTTGCAGCTTGGTTAAGCCTTTTTATAATCAATGGAATCATAACTTTTATGCTGACTCCCGGAGAATGGCTTAAAACAAAAAACTTCTGGGATGGTTTCTTTAATCCAACACACCTGCCAGGGCTTGTATTTAGGACAGGCATCTGTGTAATGTTTGCAGGATTATTTGGATTTGTTACAGCAGTTTTTGAAAAGGACTCTTTCCTAAGGCAAAAACTTCTTCGTTACTGTTCTTTTTGGCTTTATATTCCTTTGCCTTTTCTTCTAATTTCAGGACTTTGGTATTTCTACAGCATTCCAGAAAATGCAAGATTTACAAACTTTTTCTTAAACCTTCAAACTAAAAATGCTATCAATGTCTTCATCTTTTCATCTGTAATTATTTATCTACTCTCCATTGCTTTTGTTCTTAGATCTTCCCATGCAATTCAGAAAATCGCACTCTTTGTTCTGCTTGCTGTTGGTCTTTCTTGGATTGGCTCATTTGAGTACATGCGTGAGTATGCAAGAAAGCCTTATGTAATATATGGCTATATGTATTCGCCGATGATTTTACTTCAGGACGAAGAAAAATTAAACAGACAAGGCATTCTTAAGCATGCTAAGTGGACAAAGATAAAAGAAATAACTCCAGAAAACGAAATACAAGCAGGCAGAGAAATTTTTAATTTACAGTGTCTTAGCTGTCACACAATAAGAGGCATTAAAAACGATATTGTTGAAAAAACAGAGGGGCTTACATATCTTGGAATAATCAGCCAACTTTATGGTCAGGGTAAAATTCTTGACTACATGCCAAAATTCATTGGAACAGAGAAGGAAATGGAGGCACTTGCTAAATTTATTATGAGCCTTAGAGAAAAAAAGGATGAACAAATTGCAGAATTTAAGCCAAAGGAAGAGCCTGTTGAAATACCTCAGTTTGACCCTAAAAAAGATGAATATGTCTTACTTGTATGGAGCGTTCTTGGAGAAAAATGTATAACCGACAGTGATAAATGGTTTTCTTTCCTTTATCCTGGAAGCACATTCCAAGCTGTTCTTATAAAGAGAGGTGTAAAGCCTGAGATAGTCACTGAGGGAGTTGAAATTCAATATACAGTGCAGAAAGGACATGAAAATCCTTCAAAATTTCATGATTTCTGGAAATATTCAGAATCCTTTAAGGGCAAAAAAATTCCAGATAATGTAGGCATAAGCGGGAAAAAGCTTAATGATGTTTTTGACCTTGGCAAGGACAAAAAAATATTTATAGCTGAAGGCGTTCCAGTTTCACCATACAGAGAAGATGGTATATTTAATCCATATCCGATATTTGAAGCAAAGGCTATAGAAAAGAATACAGGAAAGGTTTTACAAAGAACCTTATTTGTTGCACCTGTCTCAACTGAACTCAGATGTTTTGAATGTCATGGAGGTAAGCCAAGATGGAATGGAATTTCAGGAATATCAGATGAGACAGCCATTAATATTCTTAAGATACATGACAGAAGGCACGGAACAAAGCTTCTTGAGAGTGCTTTAAAAGGAAAACCAATGATGTGCCAGAAATGCCATGAGGACTTCATTGTAAAATCTGATGGAATAAAGGGTCACAACAGCTTCTCTGCATCTATGCATGGATGGCACGCAAACTACATTCCATACAAAGATGAAAGAGCTTGCAACTTCTGTCATCCAAATGATGCAAAAGGTAATACAAGATGTAACAGAGACATCCATGCAAAACTTGGAATTGGTTGCACTCGTTGTCATGGAAAATTAGATGACCATGCAACCTCAGTTCTTCTTTCTCAGGAAGAAACAAGAACCGCTGCTTTACTTCTTAAAAATTTGTCTCCCGAAACACCTAAAACACAGATAAATCCAAGAAAACCTTGGGTAAATCAGCCTGATTGTTTGAACTGCCACATTGGATTTAATAAGCCAGAAAAAGACTCCTCTGGATTCAACAAATGGACATCTGATGTCAGCTTGCTTTTCAGAGTAAGAAAAGACAACACAGGTAATCTTCCTTGCACATCTTGTCACAGCTCACCTCATGCAGTGTATCCTGCATTCAATGACTTTGGCAAAAACAGAGACAATATTCAACCAATACAGTATCAGGGCAATCCACTACCAATTGGAGCTGAGATGAAATGCGAGGTTTGTCACAAAGTAAAAATGCAAGGCAATGCTCATCATTCAAATATGCTAAGAACTTTTAGGAATAAGGAGCTCTTAAAATAGAATTTTGCTAAATTTTAATCCCCTAAATCGTGCTTTTTGTATAAAACTTTATTAGCCTGTCAATTAGAGCCTTGTTAAGCAGAGTTATACTGCTCTCCTTAAAGATTGGATTAACTAATGTGTGAGGTTAAAATCTTTGATTAGCAGGGATAACCTTACATCACTCAATTCTTCAATGACAGACATATATTGCATTGTTGTTCAAGTTCAATAATTTTTTTTTCAATCTGTTATAATTATTTAATGCAAGCGTGGATAATTAATAAAATACAAAATTTAAGAAATAACCAAGAGCCTTTAGAGCTTATTGAAGTAGAAGTTCCTAAAATTGGCGATAATGAAATATTAATTAAAGTTCATGCTTGTGGTGTATGTCACACAGAGTTAGACGAAATAGAAGGAAGAGCTGTTCCTTCGTTTTTACCTATTATTCCGGGGCATCAAATAGTTGGTGAAGTTGTTGAAAGAGGAAAAAATGTAAAAAAATTCAAAATCGGAGATAGAGTTGGAGCAGGTTGGATTTATTCAGCCTGCGGAAAATGCGAATTTTGCAAAAGAGGCTTAGAGAATCTATGTTATGAATTTAAAGCAACAGGTAAAGATGTTCATGGTGGCTATGCTGAGTTTTTTAAAATTCATGAAGATTTTGCTTTTCCTCTTCCAGAGAATCTTACATTTGAAGAGGCGGCACCACTTTTTTGTGCTGGTGCAATTGGTTATCGTTCGTTAATGCTTGCTAATCCTTCAAATGAAAATAATATAGGACTTATCGGGTTTGGTGCTTCAGGACACCTTGTTTTAAAATTGATAAGGCATTTATTTACAGATGCAAAAGTTTTTGTATTTGCAAGGGATGAAGAGCAGAGAAAATTTGCTCTTCAGCTTGGTGCAAATTGGGCTGGAAATATTGGAGATGAACCGCCTGAAAAGCTTAATTCTGCCATTGATACAACTCCTGTGTGGAGGCCACCTTTAAGTATACTAAGATTTTTAAAACCATCTGGACGGCTTATAATAAACGCTATTCGGAAAGAGGAAATTGATAAGAATGCTTTATCTAAAATAGATTATCAGAGAGACCTTTGGCTTGAAAAAGAGATTAAGAGTGTGGCAAATGTTACAAGAAAGGATATTTCTGAGTTTCTGAAAATCGCAGAACAAATTTCCATTAAGCCTGATATTGAAGTTTATAACTTTGAAGAGGCAAACAAAGCATTAATAGATATAAAGCAGAGAAAAATCAGAGGTGCAAAAGTCTTAAAAATAGGGAGATAAACATGGACAAAAAAGCAAAAGTATTAGAGATAATTAATAGGCTTGACAAAAGATATCCAAATGTAAAAACTGCTCTCAATTTCAATACTCCACTTGATTTGCTTGTAGCTACTATTCTCTCAGCCCAAACAACAGATGTTAATGTAAACAAAGTCACAGAAAATCTGTTTAAAAAGTATAGAACTGCCTCAGACTATGCTAATACTCCTTTGAAAGAGCTTGAGAATGACATAAAAAGTATTAATTTTTATAAAAACAAAGCCAAATACATAAAAAATCTTGCCACTGAGCTTTTGAAAAAATTTAATGGAGAAGTTCCAAAAAAAATGGAAGAACTTGTAACACTACCTGGGGTTGGAAGAAAAACAGCAAACATAGTGCTTTGGAATGCCTATGGTATAAATGAAGGCATTGCGGTAGACACTCATGTAAAAAGACTTTCCAAACTTTTAGGACTTACTGATAATACAGACCCTGACAAAATAGAACAAGACTTAATGCAGATAACGCCTCGTGAATACTGGGGACAAATAACCCATTTACTCATAATGCTTGGCAGAGAAATCTGCAAAGCTAAATCACCAAACCACAAAATATGCCCATTAAAAGATATCTGCCCGAGTAGTAATCTATAAACAGAAAATTGAAAATTAGGTATTTTTTTACTGTCATAGCGAGAGACGAAGTCCCGTGGCAATCTCCGAAACAAGATTGCTTCGGCATCCTGCGGATGCCTCGCAATGACCAAATGGGTTCACCATATAGTCAATCTTTGGCTTAAGAATATGTTTAACCACTGC